>CAYSHS010000222.1:0-5918 GCA_964430845.1 uncultured Pirellulales bacterium
ATTTTATGGGCCTGAACCTGATGTACGAAACCAGGCTTGGTCTGGCAAAACATCATAGTCCTTATGACAATCCGAAAGAAAGTGCTTTTACGGAAGCAAATTGCTCGCTCGAAGGGCAAATTGCTGACCTTGCCGACCGTATCGCATATAACTGCCACGACCTCGAAGACGGCTTGCGGGCAGGTTTGATAACACCCGAACAATTGACAATAAAAATTGTACAGCAGGCTGAGGAGCGAATAAACGCTTCCGCGATTAAGGACAGGACAATTCGGAGGACTCGAACCGCGAAATCCATTCTCGATTATTTAGTTAGCGATTGTCTTGATACCAGCAAAAACGAGTTGAAAAACGCAAATATAAAAGACATCAGCGACATTTATAATATCCCCCAAAATCTCATTATTATTTCACAAAGCAGTAATACAATGCTTTCCGAGCTTGAGGCGTTTTTATTGCAGAATCTTTACCTGCATCCATCTGTGGTTCAAACTACAGACAAAGTACAAAACTGGCTCACGAACCTTTTTAACATTTTGTGCAATACCCCGGAATTCATGCCGGGCTACTTCAGGCGATTTATTGACGATAATGGCCTGGAAAGAACCGTTTGCGATTATATCGCGGGCATGACTGACAGATTCTGCCTGAAACTGCTCGAAGAAATATAGCACAAAAATCTCAAAACATTTATGTGAATTTACGGCCAGGTTAAATTTTTTACAAAAAATTTACTAATTATTTAGTAAATCTTTGTTGACAGAAAAATATTTTATGATAAATTCTACTAAAGAATTAGTAAGGTAACTATTTTTAAGGACGAAAATAATGGCGCGTAACACATCGAAATACCCAACTGAACTGGAGTTGGAAATTTTAAAAATCCTCTGGCGAGATGGTCAGGCTACTGTAAGACAGGTACGAAAAAAATTAGTGGATTTTCGCAAACTTGCTTATACTTCCGTTATGACGATGATGTCTATTATGACAGAAAAGGGCTACCTCAAGCGCAGTAAGGAAGGTAATTACTATGTCTATAAGCCGCGAATTTCAGAGCAGGAAACAACGCAGGGGATTCTCGGTGATATAGTAGAGCGGCTGTTCAACGGCTCCGCCGCCGCCGCGATGGTGAATCTGCTTGAGACGAGAGATATCGACGAAGATGAGATGAAGCAGCTTCGAGAACTGATAAAACAAAAAGGCAGGGAGACAAAGTAATGAATATTTTTGATTATTTGAATAGTGCGTTTTGCATTCGATTCGCAATTGCTCTGATTCATTTCCTTTGGCAGGGCTTTGCTATAGCCGCATTTGCAATCATAATAGCAAACATATTTGGTAAGAAATCCTCACGAATTAGATATGGAGTTTATGTAATTAGCCTGTTCGTTATGATTTTATCATTGGTTGTAACGTATTCTTCGATAGATGTGCAAACGCCGAAAGTACAGCAAAGACCATATGAAGAAATAATTCCGGCAAACATAAATGTTCACGAAGCTGTCACTGTATCGAATCCGCCGCAACGAGTCGCACCAGAATATATTCCTTCGACTAAGCCGCGTTCGGAAACAGAAATCGTAGAACCATCGGAACCGGTTGAAAGTTCGAAAGTCAGCTTTTCTTTAGATTGGAAAAAATACACTCCGTATTTCATAAGTATTTATTTTCTTGGTGTACTTGTAATGACGTTACGATTAATACTTGGTTTGTATGGCGGCCAAAGATTGAGGAAAATTTCCGAGCCGGTAAAAGATGAAATTATTCTGGAAATTCTAAAACGTCAGGTCAAATTAGTTGGATTGAATTTCGTTCCTGCAATATCATTCTGCAAACGGGTATTCGTCCCGACTGTAGTTGGAGTTTTCAAGCCGACAATTTTATTACCTTTATCTTTCGCGAGCGGTTTAAGTTCCGAGCAGGTTGAAATGCTTCTTGCTCACGAGCTTGCTCATATCCGCCGCTATGATCCGCTGGTAAATATAATTCAAAGAATAATCGAGGCGCTGCTTTTCTTCCATCCGGCTGTCTGGTACATCTCGCATAAAATCCGAATCGAGCGGGAAAATTGCTGCGATGATATTGTTTTGCAGATTGGCGGCAAACCTGCAGAATATGCTTCATGCCTGGTTGACATTGCTCAGCAAACTCTATCTGTTATATCGAAAAAACGCATGCCAGTAGAATCCATGCACGCGGCTAATAATCCTTCGAAGCTTGGTAATAGAATCCGCAGGCTTTTAGGAAATCCTCATAGGCAACAAATTCGTTTGCGAAATACATGGTTGGCTGCATCAGTACTTTTGGTAGTTATTGTACTTGGCTGGATATTATATATTGAAGTTTATGCAAGGGAAGAAGATAAAACACAAATAACTCAATGGAAAGCAACTTTACCTAATAGCGGTATAGTTGAACTTATCGGTGTTTGTGAGTATCCAAGCTTTGGAAAACAGTGGTGGTCACCCAACGGCACACGTCTGGCTGAATCTCTTTTGGATAGTTACAAACTCAAGGATGGTCCTCCTAAAATCGAGCCTGGTCAAAAGCTTTACGAGCTTGCAATCAGACGTTCCTGTGATCCAATGAAGGGACAAATTCAGCGGTGGGATGTAAGATTCTTTCCTCATACGGATTTTAAAACTGCCTTGGCGCCTCAAAAGAATGAGCAGTACCTTGATAATGCTGAAGTAATAGTATGTGCTTTTCCTGAAACTTTAACAAAATTAAATATGCAGTATTCTATTTCGGTAATTGACGTGAAACCTCATTATGGCGTATATCCTCTCGAAAAAGTTGATTTTGAGAATATTTCTCTTATTCCTGGTCAAAAAACAGATGTTAATATCACAATTCATCCAGCTGATGAAACTATGGCCCCCATGACATCCAATAGCAACGTGACTTTTAAACCAACTCTTGAACAAATACTTTATGATTGCCAATCAGGTGAATCATGTTTTATTGACTTTGATACAGGGAAATTGTTTAGCCCAACGGAATATATAAGTAAAACCATATCAGGTATGTTCGAACGTAATCTCGGCAGATTCCGATGGAATTGGAGTACCACAGAACATCAGGCATTTTTGGGATGGGCATCAAAAAATGGTATCGATGCAGTCCTGGATTTCCATAATGAAGGAGATGGGGTGCTAATAGGTATTGATTTGTTAGCTGTTGAGCCAGTCAATCCACAAATAGCTGATTTATACTGGAATAATCCATTTGAATTACAAAACTCTCTCTGGAAACTGTATCAGAGCATAAATACCAACTTTGTAAGAACTCGATACATGAAAGCAACTATTGGAAACACAACTGTCTTTGACTTTAAAACCGCCGAAGGTGGATTGGGTATTATGCATGTTATAAGATCGCAGAATCCGGATGAAAAAGCTCTTACAATACAGTACAAATTACTTAATGGATATATCGAGCCTGCTGAGTTTAAAAAACCTGATTTATGGTTTACCATTTTACCTTCTAGTGACACGTATAAATCTCTTTCCGATTATCATCATACTGTTAAAGAAGACCGTTTAATAGCGACAAGACCGAAAACATTACAATGCAGGTTTGAAATTAGAACAACATCGTCTGATCAGGTCATAACTAGTATTCCAATACCATACGAAGGCAGTAATAAAATTCCAATCAACCTGGTAGATACAGATTCTATACGTGATGGATTATATACAGCCGGTGTCACATGTAAAGGTCAGAGATGTTCGAATATAGTTTCTTTTAAAATAGACTCAAATTATGACATAAAAAATGAACCAACCATAAAACTCATCGCACTTCCATTACAACCCGGGGAAACGTTGCCTTATTTAGGTATTCATGCGATTGGCCCATTACTTACTGATCCTAATCTAACAAATATTATGGTAGCCTTTCCTGATCTAATAGTGGACGGAGTGAAGAGAAAACCAAGAGCCATAGTATGGGCTGGACCAACAGGGCCTCTTAAACCGGGACAGGAAGAACTAAGGATTTTAAGTATTAGTAATTACACACCTGCTATCGAACCGGGACAAAATCACACAATAAAGGCAATTGTGGGCAAATATGATTCCGAAGAAGTTGTAATACCGGCTGATTACAAATTAAGCCAACAATGGGATGAGGCAACAGAAAATCTGTCGCCAATTCCAGAGCCTAATGTCGCACTTGAAGGACTGGTTATTGGCTCGGATGGTAATGTTGGCATAGGTTATGAAGTACATATTCTTGAGCAAAATAAAATTCGTTATAGTGAATTCAGCGATGAACACGGCAAATACAGCTTTATTAACATTCCTCCCGGTGAGTATTATATCTTTTGCAATCCAAAAGCAATGGGACAGCCTGCAATAAATGTTGAAAAAGTCAGGATTGAAGCGAATAAAACAACAACGATGGATTTCAGCTTTAGACGGCATTACGATATCATCGGCAGAATATCTTATGAAAACGGCACGCCCGCGGTGGGTATGGATGTTTGGATAGCCAGTAAAGATTCAGAAAGCAAATACGAATATCAAAATTGTACAACAACAGATTCTAACGGTATATATGAAATCGGCGGCCCTTTCGGAAACCTGACATATCTCGGTATTAACGGAAAAGTAATCAGATCTCCTATGCCGGAATTGAATCCAGGTATGAACAAAACGGATTTTATCCTGAGAAAAAATAATCATGATCATTACGTTGGATATATTGTTGAGCAACAAAAGGAAAAACTTCAAAAGATTGATGATGAGGCTGTAAGGATATCTACCGAACAGGCAGAATATCAATTAAGTCTGCATGATCCTCGGGAGTTTACATTAAGTTATTTCAACAAGGAGATAACACCAGCGCTAGTAAAGAAGTATCTTAAAGCAGATTCACTTCCCGTGTTGTACTCCCTTTTGAAAGATCCGGATTTTGAAAGCCGTTGGCCGCAGATTGTTAAGACAATATGTTTTATTAGTAATGACCAGAAATCAATACCGGTCATATTGGAGTATGGTAGTCGGTCATATAACTGGGAATCATTTCCTCCCGCAAATTTTGCCGATAGCTGTATGGGAAAGATTGATTCACTTAGGTGGATTGGTTTGATTGGTGGAGAAGAAGCTAACAAAAGTTTGATGAAAGCACTGACACCTAACGGGGCAAAAGATCTTGTGAAAAATTGGTCAGATGGTCATTTGCCACCCTGGGCCAGAACACATCAAGAAGATATTATTGGTCTAATTCAGGGTTCAGCGGCAATTGGAATTGCACATTCACAGGACAAACAGGGCATGCAGATAGTGAAAGAGATGTTTGAAGTAGAGCTTGCAAATTGTAAGAAGCAAAAATATGGAACCGCTCTCTGTAGAAATTTAGCCGAAGCAATGGCTATTAATAAACTTATTGAGTCGAACGGTATTGAGGAGTACTGGAATTTATTAAGCGACGATGGTCATTATGGATTAATTATTGAGGCACAGATTGATAAGGTTTTGGAAATAGAAAATCACAAAAATAATAAAAGCAGAGGTCAGGAATGGATTGATTCTCTTAAAGAACGTTTGCCGAAGCCTTTGCCTGACGGCGAGAGTATTTTCGACTGGTGGCCTCTGGATGAAAAAAAGCTTTACACGTATCGAATTACCAACTCGACATGGGAAGAAGGGAAAAAATGGATTGATACTGAATTTACATTAAAAATAGTTCAGGATTCACAGGATAAAAACAGGTTTGATTTTGAAGTCGAAGGATTTGAGGAATTTCCATATAAAGGTTTGGTTATCGAGGATAACAGGATATTTGTTGTAACCGAGTCCGGAAAAGAGAAAATGCCGCTTATCGTATTTCCTTTATTTGAGTATATGATTTTCTCTTATGAGGACTATGAAAAAGAACTTATAACCGAAGCGATAAAAAATACAACAGACGAA
>CAYSHS010000223.1:0-5915 GCA_964430845.1 uncultured Pirellulales bacterium
ATCCCATGTCGTATATGCTTCAGCTTCATTGACTTCATCAACTCGCCAGTAATATGTATTACCAAGAGTCAGTTCCGGCACATAATTGGCGTCTTCACGTATATAAATATCAGCAAGCCCATTTTCAACTGAGTTCTGATCTGTGCTTATATAGAGGTAATGTTTATCAACTCCCCTGCCAGGCTTCCAGCTCAAAACGGTATCTGTGACAGCAATATCAGTTGTACCCTCTACTGGCGAAGGTTTCGATGCACGCATAGGTATTTTGGAAAAACGAACTTCACTAATACCGTAAATCGGTGAGCCTTCTCCGGCCCAACTGCTCCAGAACGTAAGCCTGACGTATTGTGCGATAGCGCCGTTAAAAAGAATGTCTGTAATATTGTCTTTCCATGCTTCAACAGTATCTTCACCCGGAGCCTGCTTAAATACGGCCGTGCCGTCTAATGCCGTCCAGTCATTACCATCAATGGAATACGTGATATTAACGTCTTTGACGCCGAACACGTCAAACAGAGAAGGCTCGTTATAGTTCCATACGAGCATATCAAACAGCTTGTAAATTTTGTCAAATTCATATTGAATCCAGACTTCTCCTGGCTCACCAACACCTAACCACATGTCTGCATCATTAGTCGAGTGTGTATCATTGACATCGTCAAGACCTTTGCCAGTGCTTGTGCTGTTTGGCTCCTGGTCTTCATCAGCGCTGCCTTCAGCACTCACTTTAATAATTTGTTCCGGCGTAAGCGGTATACCTTCAGGCTCTGTCTTGAAACTCCAGACAACACCTGTATATGTTGATGAAAGACTGACATCATCTACTCTCCAGTAATACCATGTGCCATATTTGAGACCGACGGGATTAAGACTATTAACGTCAAGGGCATCAAATACATCAACATCCAAATGATCGCTTAATGTAGCATTTGTAACTTCATCGATATCTGTACCCAAAAACACATTATGCGTATCAGCATAAATTCCAGGTTTCCACCAAAGCACTGTATCTCTTGAGACACCAGTTTCCTCAATTGATGGATGTGGTTTTGTAGAAATAGGTGAAGGTAAATTCTCCCTGTCAGCATCAGGATCATTTGTTATTATAAACTTGTCAATAAACAAGCCATCTTCTCTGTATGCAATCTCTACAACATAAGGTCCGGGTGTCATAGTCATTTCAATCATCCTCTCATCGTCACCACTTATATATTGACGAACTTGCGACCAAAACCATTGTGCAGCTTGTTGAGGATTATCACGTAAAAAATACGAATCAACATCATTATTATTTATCCAGCCGCCAGTACCAACCTCTGTATTAAAAGTAGCTCCCTGAATACGAACGTAGCATGAGTCGTCATCGTTACTCGCTTGATCGCAGCGGACATGAAGATACATTCTATAGGTACCACCTTCAGTAATCGTGATATTGTATTTTGCTGTACCGTTAGGCGCAGGAGAGCCGCCGGAACTGTTATTACCTGCTTCTACTGTTATATACTGACCATTTGAAGCAGTAATATCATCAACTACCTTTAATGGAGAAGTAATAGAAACTGTATCTTCAGCTTCTTGGAATATAACTTCAACAGCATTTGCCACACTTGCACTTAATACAAGCAATAAGCAAAAAGAGATCCCAAAAACATATTTTTTAAACATAACATAACTCCTTCATTCAAAAACAACATCTTTTTTGTTTTGGTAATAAACCAAAACAATTAATAAAATTGAGCGCTTTATTACCCCAATATAAAAATGATTTCTTCCTATGATTTTAAGATCAATTGAATTTATCTGCCCAAAATAATGTTACAGAATTGATATTTTTTACCTCCTTCCTTACTACCCAAATAGAAATAAAAAATGCATGGAATAGAAACTACATCTTATTTCCAGCCCGATCATTCTTTTTGGGGTATATTACAAATATATAAAGAGCGCCTATTACTATATTATTTATAGCAAAATTATTATGACTTAGTCAAGAGAAAAACATGTTTTTATGATGTTAATATGGAATTTTAACCCAAAAATACAACTTTTCTAATTCTTAACAGCAACTCAAGGCAATATAGTTACTTCCTTAAAAAAACAACTTAATTCAATTTACTTTTTGGACTATAACTTTTATATTAAATCCTAAAATAACCTATATACTTAAATAATATGGCTGAAAAAGGACAATATATATACGAATGGCCCAGGCCGATGGTTACGGTGGATGCAGTGATTTTCAAGCGTTCCCAGGGCAAAATCGCTTTGCTTCTTATCAAAAGAAAAAATGATCCCTTTATGGGAAAGTGGGCTTTCCCAGGCGGTTTTGTGGATATTGACGAGGAGCTTGAAGACGCAGTCGCCAGGGAATTGGCCGAGGAAACTAACCTAAAAGGTATAGACTTAGAGCAAATGCACACTTTCGGCACAGTTGGCCGCGATCCAAGGGGCAGACAGATTACAATTGCCTTTATGGGTTTTACAGACGATAGTAATGCAAATATCAAAGCCGGCGACGATGCCGCTGATGCAAAATGGTTCAATATAGACGATTTGCCTCAAAATATGGCTTTTGACCACAATGAAGTCGCCAAATTCGCAATTAAACGGCTAAAAACAATAATTTAAATTTCTAACGGACGGTAAAATGGAGATTTTTGAAAAGGAAAATCATACAATAATCAGGGGTGATGCTATCGAAGTACTTTCACATAGAATACCAGATAATTCCATTGATCTCATTTTTGCAGACCCTCCTTATAATATAGGTAAAAACTTCAACGGTATTAAAGATAAATGGGCATCTGATGATGAATACATTAAATGGTGCCACCAATGGCTCGATCTATGTATTGATAAACTTAAACCAGATGGTAGTTTTTATGTAATGACATCAACACAAAATATGCCATTTTTTGACCTGTACCTAAGAAAACGACTTACAGTGCTATCTCGAATTATATGGTATTATGACAGTTCAGGTGTTCAGGCAAAGAAGTATTATGGTTCACTTTACGAGCCTATTCTTTTTTGTGTTAAGAATAAAAACTGTTATACTTTCAACTATGAGGATATTCTTGTAGAAGCAAAAACGGGGGCAAAAAGAAAGTTAATCGACTATCGTAAACCTGTTCCTGCAGTTTATAATGCGAAAAAAGTACCTGGTAATGTCTGGAAAATTCACAGAGTAAGATACCGCATGGATGAATATGAAAATCATCCAACTCAAAAACCGGTAGCTCTCTTAGAAAGGATAATCAAGGCAAGCTCTAACAAAGGTGATATTGTTCTTGATCCATTTTCCGGGACATTTACTACTTCATTTGTAGCGAAAACATTAGGAAGAAAATCAATAGGCATTGAATTACAGGAAGACTATATAAAGATAGGATTACGGCGGTTAGAAATAAAAACAGAATTTAAAGGACATCTTTTGGAAAAGAACCGACGAACATTCGAACCAGTTTCTGACATACAATTATTAAGAAGGTGAAATTACAGAATTATAATTAGATTGGTAACATTACATGGAAGAACAAATAGATTTATCAGTTGAGTTTGCGGGAATTAAATTAAATAATCCTGTTTTTACGGTTTCAGGGACATGCGGCTATGCCAACGAAATGGATGATTTTATAGATATCAACCAGCTTGGCGGATTCATTACGAAAAGCATATCCCTCCAGCCTCGAAATGGAAATCCATCGCCGCGAGTTGTCGAAACCGATTCGGGAATGCTTAATGCCATAGGCTGGGCAAATGTCGGGCTGGATAAGTTCATCGAGGAGAAAATTCCCCTCCTTCAGCAAAAAAAGGCAGCAGTTTTCGTAAATATCGCCGGTGAAAATACAGAAGAATACGCCGCTGTAGTCGAAAGATTAGCCGGAGAAAGCTCAATAGCGGGTTTCGAGTTAAATATTAGCTGTCCCAACGTAAAACACGGCGGAATAGGTTTCGGAACTGATCCTGTCCTTGTAAAAGAAGTTACTTCCGCGGCTAAAAGTGTTTGCGGCGATAAAATATTGATGGTCAAGCTTGCTCCGATGGTTACAGATATAAGCTCAATCGCACGAGCCGCTATTGAAGCCGGAGCAAATGCTCTCAGTATGATTAATACTTTTACCGCTATGGTAATTGACATCGAAACAAAAACACCCATTTTAGCTAATAGGACTGGTGGCCTTTCCGGCCCGGCGATAAAACCAATCGCAGTTTATCTCGTCAACAAAGTATATAACGAAGTTACAAAAGAAGCCGGCATACCAATTCTCGGTATGGGAGGCATAAGAAATTCATCGGATGCAATTGAATTTATAATCGCCGGCGCTACGGCGGTTGGAATAGGAACTGCAAATTTCACCGACCCTGAAACTACCATAAAAATCATCGAGGGGATCAATAAATACTGTGCCGGTCATAATATAACCAATATCAAAGAATTGACCGGTTCGCTTGGGACGTGAAAAAGCGATTGTGTTACAAGCATGAGTTGGCAGGACATAACTAACGGATCGTCGAAGCAAATAATAAATACATAGAAAAAGGACAAACTATCAAGCGTTTTCATTCACTCATTTTCTCTTTTTGTCCTTTATCCCCCAAACCAATATACTCTGGGCAAAGTACTCCAGTTGCATAGGCTTCGAGAAGTGCTCGTTCTCGTTTTCTCTCGTCTTCTAACACTATGAACTGATAGGTATATCCGTCTTCCCGTAGGACTGCTCCATTACTATCAAGATAGTTTTTTACGAATGAAGATAAACCATGAAGATGATTTTTAAGACGTTGATTGATTCCGTTCCTACCGCGAGTAGTTCTCCCTACATGAAGAACTTTCTTGTTTTTGCTAATAATATATACCCCATGCTTAAAAGTGACATCGAGATGTTTTCTTTTCGGAGGAAATCGGTTTTCTGGATGTTTGCGCAACTGCTTAAAAAGCTTTTGAACTTTTTGGGATTCTTTGCTCATAACATTATCTCCTTAAACACTATTTTCGCTCTTTTCCATCCATTCAGGTAATCTTGTTCCTGTTGCAAGGCTATAGGCTGTTTCAGGTGCGATGTTAATTTAGTTGTTCCATGTAATGACGCCAAGCTCTTGTGTATTTTGGCTTGATTAAATACATTTGGATCTTGTAAAACTGAAAAAACTCCACCTTTTACGATAAAGGGTATACAATCGAGAATACCGGATTTGCCATCATCAAAAGTAAGTCCTAATCTAAAATTTTTCAGGCATTTGATTTTCACAACATCATGATATATCTCTGGCATCTAAATCTCCAATAATAGCACTAAAATCAGATTAGCAAAAATACAGAATCAAGTCAAGTATTGATAAAAACGGATATTTTCATTTTTTTAGCTTGATGTGATTTTTGACAGACAAATTGATTCCATTATTAATAATAACTGGTAAAATTAGCCAATAGTATTATTATCTATCTGAAAATTGAATGGAACTAACTTAAAAATAGAATTATAACGAATGGAAACGCTTCAATTATTACGTGATTATTTTCCGATGGCGGTTTATACCGGCAATTGCCTTGTATTTATCAGCGAAAGCTGGAGGATAGAATTGACCGAACATAAAGACAACGACTATAGCCAAGGAGATAACAAGGCTGACATTATAAGAGTCAGATTCTACAAAATAGCACTGAACGGTGATATAATCCCAGGCCATTATGAAGATTTCCAAATTCCTGTCTTGGGTGAGCTTGCAGAGCAAATTGAAAAATATATACAGATGGCAGTAGGCGTAAATCTAAAAGAAATAATTTAAATGAATGATTTGAATATCCGAGAAGTTGATGGCAATGCGATTTTAACTGTAAAAATCGTACCCGGAAGCAATTCACCAAGCAAGATTTGCGGCTTACTTGAAGGTATGCTGAAAATAAAGGTCGC
>CAYSHS010000224.1:0-5915 GCA_964430845.1 uncultured Pirellulales bacterium
AGGACATATTCTTACGCATAGTAATAATGTTATACTTGTTCCCAAAAAAGAGAAAATACAGAATTACAAAATACTATCTTCCATTTTTGAAGTTGCAAGAGATACTAAAAAGCTAAATAGCGATTTCATTAATATGAAAGAACAAATGATATTAGATATTGGAAATTTGGAGATAATTTTAAATAGCCTTTGGGAGAAACCTATTGGTGATTTGAAAAAACTACTTTATGAAGATAAGAATAGTACTTTACTCAGAAAATATGATATTAGTAAGGATTGTTAAATGAATGAAATATATGATTGTATAATAGTTGGTGCCGGGCCGGCGGGACTGGCGGCTGCGCTTTATACTTCCAGGGACAGGTATAAAACACTAATTGTCGAGAAATTTATGCCCGGCGGGCAAATCAATAATACGAACCTGATTGAAAATTACCCGGGAATAATTCAAATCGATGGGCCGACGCTGATTCAAATCATGCAGAAACAGGCTGAGAGCTTCGGAACCCAAATCAAAGCCGGTTGCGAAGTGGAAAGCCTCGAAAAGCAGAAGGATGGCAATATTGCATTGGTTTGCAACGGTGATACTTTGATAGCAAAAGTAGTAATTCTTACGCCTGGAAGCTCCTATCGTCATCTTGATATACCGGGAGAAAAAGAATTTGGCGGTTCCGGTGTGAGCTATTGCGGAACGTGCGATGCGCCTTTTTTCAAGGGAAAACATGTTGTATCTATTGGTGGAGGCAATACAGCGTTAGAAGAAACTATGAACCTTGTTAAATTCGCTCTAAAAGTAACTATTATTAATCGAAGAGACGAATTTAGAGCATCGAAAGTGCTGGCCGAGGAGCTTCTGGCAAAAACAAATGAGCCGAATTCGAACCTGGTAATAAAATATAGCACAGTTGCGACAGCAATTCAGGGTGAGAAAAAAGTCGAATCCGTCAAATTGAAGAATGTCAAAGACGACACAAAAGAGGATTATCCCTGTGATGGCGTATTTATTTTTGTCGGCATGGTGCCCAATACCGGCTTTTTGAAAGGATTTGTCGAATTGACCGAGTGGGGATTCATCAAGTGCGACTGCGGCTACCTTCGCACAAGCGTTCCCGGAGTATTCGCCGCGGGAGATTGCAGAATTGGAGCATCTATGCAGTTAGCTACCGCGGTCGGTGATGGTGTTGTCGCTGCTATGATGATGAAACAATATTTACGCGACCCCGAGTGGTGGAACACACCAGTCAGCGATTTGTACCAGCCGACAGGATGGTAAGAAATAAGTGGCTAAAATGCCTAAAGTTTTTTACAAGCGTGGCATGGGCAGCTTGCCCATGCTATGAAACGATATACAACTTTAGATACTTTTGCTCACTTTATACACTTTCAACTTTTCATTATTTGTTTATTGACGTTCGTAGAGAAGTAGATTATTATTGGAGTTGCAGTACATTTTTGAAAAATGGAACGTAGTTCCCATAACATAATATTCGCAGAAAGGAAAAGGAATGGCTGGTAACGTAATAGAATTAACGGATGAAACTTTTGACGCTACGATAAACAATTCCGATGTTCCTGTATTGGTTGACTTTTGGGCGCCCTGGTGCGGACCCTGCAAGATGATGACTCCGGTTATCCAGGAAATATCGGGTGATTATGCCGGAAAAGCCAAAATTTGCAAACTCAATACCGATGATGCACGTGACAGTGCTATGGAGTTTGGCATAAGTGCAATACCTACCCTTATTTTATTCAAAAGCGGCCAGATAGAAAAAAAATGGGTTGGCTTAACCAGCAAGAAAAACATTTCAGAAGCAATTGATGAATTGCTCTGAAAAAGTTTCAGGTCTTACATAGAAGAAAGGATAAGGGGTAAAGTCTAAATGCTGCTTTGGGCACGAAGCCACAAAAAAGATTGGATTGTAAAGTCCCCTGATGATAGATGTGCTGAACTTGCCAAAAGTCTGAAAGTTTCATCTCTTATAGCACAGGTTTTAATAAATCGCGGAATAACCGACAGCGAGCAGGGTAATGTTTTCTTAAGGCCTAAGCTGACAGAGCTGATTGAGCCTGAGAAGTTGCCAGGTATAAAACCTGCTGTTGAACGGATAAAAGCAGCGCTGAAGAATCGCGAGAAAATCACGATTTACGGCGATTATGACGTTGACGGAATTACGAGTGTATCCATTCTATGGCAGGTACTAAAATTGCTTGGCGGTGATGTCGATTATTATATCCCTCATCGCATAGACGAAGGTTATGGCTTAAATATCGAAGCCATAGAGACACTGGCAAAATCAGGCACGAAACTTGTAATTACAGTCGATTGCGGCATAACAGCTTTCGATTCCGCTGAACTCGCTAATCAGCTTGGTATCGAGCTGATAATAACCGACCATCACCAGATTATCGACGAGGCTGATGAAAAATCACCTAATGTGCCTCGTGCTGCTGCGATTGTACATCCATCCCTTGATAAATCCTATCCGAACCAGGATTCCGCAGGCGCTATGGTTGCATTTAAATTGGCCTGGGCGATAGCCAACGAATTCTCGTCAGGTACAAGACTTCAGCCGCAAATAAGAGAGTTTATGCTAAGCGCAACGAGCCTTGCGGCGATGGGAACTATCGCTGATATTGTCGATTTGCGAGGTGAAAATCGCGTACTGACAAGTTTTGGGCTTAAAGCACTTCCTGGAAGTAAACTTTCAGGAATTCAGGCTTTGCTTGAGACACTTGGATTGATTGGACAAAAACTTGACAGCTTCCATATAGGTTTCAGGCTCGCGCCGATGCTAAATGCGGCGGGACGAATGGGACACGCGAGACTGGCAGTCGAATTGCTTACATCGGAAAATCCTGCCCGCTCGATGCAGATTGCTCAATATCTCAAAGAGCAAAACGACCAGCGACAGAAAGTCGAGCGAAAAATACTTAATGAAGCCTGCGAAATGATAGTTCATCACAACTTGAATCATCCTGACCGCAAGAGTATCGTGCTTGCCTGCGAGAACTGGCATATTGGTGTAATAGGCATTGTCGCTTCGAGAATTGTCGATAGATACCACAGGCCGACAATTTTATTGGGACTTCCTTCAAAACAAGAGAATGTAAATGCAGGAGAATCTGAAAAAAATATTGCCCAGGGTTCCGCTCGTTCGATACCGGGATTCTGTATGATAAGCGGCTTAAAAGCCTGCTCGCAACATTTGAACACATTCGGAGGCCATAAAATGGCCGCTGGTACTTTTGTACCAGCCCCAATTGAAAATGCAAAAAAACTTATTTATAATGAGATTTCGAGTAAGTTAGGTTAAAAATATGTTGGTTTTTAAAAAAGAATAGGAATATGAAGGAAATATTCTTCGGTAGAAAAATAGCATATTATGTTGGCTGAATTTTAGAGCGGAATTGATTAATCGTTATATCCTGCAATTTTTCTAAAAAGGAGACTCTCTTTGGGATTTTCGTTGGGATCAACTGGTAGTTTGTATTCGTGGTATCTTTGAGTATCTACGATGTATTCCGGGTAGCTGTAACGTTCGGTCCACCAGAGTTTCCCGTCCTGAGAGACATTGCCTGAAAAAATATCTCGTGTTTTACCATGTATAACGTCTTTGCCAAGCTCTGTGTGAAAGTAATCTATGGATATTTCGACAGTAAGCTCCTGCTGTTTCTGAAGGTACCAGACTGTCCATTGACCGGGTTTAAAAATTCCCTTGCCTCCTAATCTCATCGGGACGGTTATAGTCTTGCCAGGACTTACTTTGACAGAGCCGAGACTGATTATCGCCCATGCGATTTTCCCGTCAGGCTCAATATCGAATTCCCACGCATCGTTATCCGATCTCCATATCCCTGCAAGACTTTCGGGAAATAAGCCATTGCCATCGATAATTACATCAACCGTGTTTCTTTGCGAATTACAGCCGAAGATAAATAAAACAAACAAACAGGGTGTTAAAAACTTAAAATTTCGTTTCATAACGGTGAATTGTAAAAAATGCTTGTGGTTGATACAAGATAAAAAACTATTGTTTTTTTCTTATTAAAGCGATTTTGTTAACATATTAGTGCTTGTTCAATGACCATATTTTTAATATAATTGTATTGTTTTCAATAAATAAATCATAGATTTAAATTATATGTAATTAGGTTCATTAGCATCCTTCAGATTTATCAACACGAGTCTTGGACCTTTAAACGCCAAACACCTGCTTTTTTAGAGAAGCGGTATGTCTGATGTAACACAAATATTGAATGCAATTGAGCGAGGCGATCCAAAAGCCGCAGAAGAACTACTACCACTGGTCTATGATGAGCTTCGACATTTAGCTGCACAAAAGATGTCGCATGAATCCCCCGGACAAACACTTCAGGCAACAGCATTGGTTCACGAAGCTTATATTAGGCTGGTAGGGGGGGCAGACCATAATTGGAGTAGCAGAGGACATTTCTTTGCAGCAGCAACTGAGGCCATGAGAAGAATTCTTGTTGATAACGCTCGTCGAAAGAAATGTGAACGGCACGGTGGGAACTTGAAAAGATTAGATATAGCAAAATTAGACGTAGCCTTGGCTACCAGCGATGAGACAATTCTATTGGTGGATGAAGCATTGGAGAAACTTGCCAAGGTAGATGAAATGGGAGCAAAATTAATTAAGCTCCGTTTCTTTGCCGGACTTCCCAATGTCCAAGCGGCCAAGATGCTCGCTATACCTGAACGCACTGCCAAAAGAATTTGGGCTTATGCACGAGCCTGGTTGTATGAAGAAATGAAACGAATGCTTCAGGACTCAGTTGATGCTAAAAATGATTAATCCGGTATTGAACCAGGCTCTTCTGAAACCTCTACGGTACAAATATAGTCAAATTTTTAATGTTAAAGATATATTTTTCAAAAAAATCGGAAAATTTGGCCCAAATTTGTAACTCATAACGCATTATAAGTAGAATCTGGAATAGGAGTGACCAAAGAAAAGAGTTGTAACTATGTCTAAAGCCAATAGTAAAGAAAGAGAAATTTTTAATAAGGCGATTGAAATTGAGTCACCTGAAGAGCGGGCAGCATATATTAAAATTGCATGCGGAGATGATAATAATTTAATCGAACGGATAAGAGCATTACTATCGGCGCATTATGAGGCCGAATTTTTGCCACCACATCCAGTTAATGAAGATATTACGTTATCTGAATCCACGCTTTCAGAAAGATCCGGTACAATAATAGGTCGGTATAAGCTATTAGAGAAGATTGGTGAAGGCGGTATGGCGGTTGTCTATATGGCCGAGCAGGAAAAACCCATCCGGCGCAAAGTAGCCATCAAGATTATCAAGCTGGGTATGGATACCAAGCAGGTTATGGCCCGTTTTGAAGCAGAACGCCAGGCACTCGCCATGATGGACCACCCTAATATTGCAAAAGTTCTCGATGCAGGTTCAACTGAAACAGGTCGTCCTTACTTTGTTATGGAATTAGTTACTGGTGTCTCCATTACCAAGTATTGTGATAAAAAAAACTTGAACACTAAAGAAAGATTGGAATTATTTATTCAGGTTTGCAACGCCATTCTGGTAACACAACATGAAGGCAAACCTGTTCCAAAAGTCATTGATTTCGGTATTGCCAAAGCAACCAATCAGCGGCTAACAGAAAAAACGTTATTTACCCGATATGCTCACATCATAGGCACACCTGCTTATATGAGTCCGGAACAGGCAGAATTAAGTGACTTTGATATTGATACTCGTTCAGATATATATTCACTTGGTGTCTTGCTCTATGAATTGCTCACAGGGGCTACACCATTTCGTGAAGAGGATTTACGTAAAGCAGGCTATCTTGAAATGCATAGAATAATTCAGGAAGAAGAACCGACCAAGCCATCAACAAAGTTGAGCACACTCGGACTAACGTT
>CAYSHS010000225.1:0-5886 GCA_964430845.1 uncultured Pirellulales bacterium
TCAATACAGCTTCCGACAGCGGCACCTGAGAATTTACAAAAAGTTTCCAAGTGATTCTATCTACGTAAAATAGCAAAATTTAAGTTTAATTATTAAACCCGCGGCTTTGCAGCGATGTTACAAGCCGCGGGTTTTTTTGTTAATATAGGACAAAGAACCAGATTTGCCCTGGCAGACAATCTTTTCATAAATCCCTGCTTTCCCGGTGGAAATAACAGTTATCCTGAAAATAGTGAATGATTAGAAATATTTTCCTTGAAAAAAAGCTCATTTTATAGTATTATACAATAATAATTTGGAGAAAAATATTTAGACCTATGGAAGCCGGCAGCCGGGGAGCAATTCCATTTTAACCTAATATAGTGCAGCCGCCTCCGGAGTGAGAAGTATTGAAAACTCTCGATGAAAAGTTTGTTTTAGCTATTTTCATGCTGCTGATAGCAGTTACAGAGCCTGCTGCTCTTTTGGCACAGGATGCCAGCTCTCCTGCCGAGCTTATGGTTCAGCCTCAGGCTTTGGGAGTGACTGGAATATACGATTTGAAAAGTATCGATCCCGGCCTGACGGGAACGGGTGTAAAATATGCAGTTGTTTGCCGCAGTTTTACTTATATCGATGATATTCCTCAAAATGATTACCGCCCGGCGATTGGTCATGATTGCTTCCTGTCAAACCAGTTCACTTTTCACCAGGACGCCAAGCTTCAATGGGGAGTTTCACCTCATGCGACAGCAATTTGCTCTATTCTTTTCGGTGATGACCCGTACGCATACAATCCCCAGACAGGACCATTTTATTACCTGGGTGTAGTTCCGAAGGCGGAAGCTGACATTTACGAATTCTGGCATTTTTTGAAAAATAACGTCTATATCCATTTACCACCCGACGCGGATATCATCACAGCATCCTTCGGACATCAATTCGAGAAATGGTGGACCAGAGGTATCGATTCTCTTGCAGAGCAGTATGGCCTGATTATAGTAGCCGGTATAGGCAACGGAGCTAACGCCAACGACCCGGTTCTGTATCCGGCCGCAGGCTCTAATACTATCGGCGTTGGTGTAATAGATTCTGTCGATTCAGAGGATTTGTTGAAAAAGCTTGCCAATTTCGCCCTGGCGAATCCCAACCATTCGAGCACAGGCCCGACCATTGACGGCAGATGCAAACCTGATATTGTCGCACCCGGCAATTGCCTGGCTGCTGATGTTGACGAGCCAAACAAGTATGAGCCGACAGGCGACTGGTCCAGCTTTTCCACGCCGGTTGTCGCAGGTGCAATCGGCCTGCTCGTTCAAAAAGCAAAGCAGGAATCTGACCTGAGCATGGCGGTTTCTCCCTATGGCGGCAATTGTGTTATAAAAGCCATCCTGCTTAACTCGGCAACGAAACTGCCCTTCTGGCACAAGGGAATGTTACGTACCGATGATGACCATACTGCACCGCTTGATTATATTCAGGGAGCCGGCATGCTGAATGCTCTCGGTGCATATAATAATTTAATAGCCGGCCGCCAAACACCCGGCGCAGTCGCAATTACAGGCTGGGACCTCAACCAGCTCGATAATAAAACAATTACATCGAACGTATATCAAATAACGATAGATGAGCCTGCCGATATGTACATTACAGCAACATTGTCATGGAACAGGTATTTCGAGAAATCCTATCCTTTCAATCCGCAGCCTGAGAAAAACAGTGATCTGCGTCTCGAAATATGGGCGGTCGATTCTGTAAATCCTGAAAAGACATACCTGCTCGATTACAGCGACAGTCCCGTGGATAATATTGAGCATATTTATTGCCCGACAGACCCTAACATTACAAACTACGAAATAGTCCTTTCGATAAATAACGTCGATAACCAGAGTCTCAAAAATATTCAGCGTTACGGCCTTGCCTGGAACATCAGCCCAAAACCGAACAAAAATAACAAATACTGGTATGATCTCAATGCAGATGGCACAATTGATAAAACAGACCTTGCTATTATGCTTACGAACCGCGAAAACAGCTTAAAATCGTCCGATGATTATATTTTCGGTGACATAAACCTCGATGGCCAAATCATGACTGATGACCTTGCCATTCTTCTTGAAAATATCGATATCGAAAAATACGGTCCCAAACAGACAGCCGATTCCCTCGCTCAAAGCCGGGAAACGGACTTGCTGTCAAAAGCCAACTGATAATAAGCATCCTTTATAACCGCACAGGTAGCAGAATAATTCCTGCTTAAATCTAAAAAAAATCCTTAATAATAAAAGTTTTATAAAAGTTCAATTAATAATGCTTGAATATTCAGATAAAAGTCCGTATAATAAAATAAGAAATGCTTAAGTGTACTAGTGTACCAGGCAAAAGAATATTAATCTTATTATACTGGAGGTCCGAGTAATGAGGTGGGAAAAAACAAAGTCGGTTTTGTCGTTTATTCATAGAATACAAAAAACAGATACCTGTTCGGGAACATCACATCCCTGTTCCAAGCAAAACAGTCACTATCATCATAAAAGAAGAAACATTTTACTTTTACTGCTGTTTCCTGCCCTTGGTCTATTATCTCTGATTTGGTTTTTAATTCGCGTTATTCCGAAACCCTCCCGTGCGACTTATCCATGCCAGCGAGTAGCTTTTCCGCTGGCGTCCGGTTTCATTGTCTGGCTGCTGGGCCTGACCGGTTCAGTGGTGGCTTACCGGCGTGCGACGCATTTGTTCGCACGGGCACGATACGTCGCCGCAGGAATCTGCCTGGTGGCCGGTATCGCTTTCGTATGGATAACGTTGCCAACATATAGCAGCAGTGCAATGAACGTGCCTGCCGCATCAGATCCCCCGTTAGTCAATCAGCCGATTGGTATAGGCAAAGGCGTGCACCCGGGCCGAGTGGCCTGGATTTATGATCCCGCTGCCGCTACTTGGCCCGGCAACGACGGAAACACTTCCCAGCCCTATTGGCATTCGGACACTTGTACCAACCCTCAGGTAGTCAGTCAAATGATGTCCAAATCGCTGCGGCTCCTGGCCGGCGCCGATTCTGATACAGACGCATGGGATGCGATATTTCGGAACTTCAATGAGCAAATGGGCAGAGGCAACGTGGGCTACCAGCCCGGTGAAAAAATCGGCATCAAGGTCAATTTTGTGCTGATGGCATCCGGCTCCAACAGGGGTACAAAATCCTCGTCCGCTATGGACCAGATCGACAATTCGCCACAGCTTACGATAGCTCTTCTGAAGCAACTGACGGACGTTGTGGGAGTCGAGCCTGGTGATATCAGCATAGGCGATCCGTCGCAATGCATGCCCGACTACTGGTATGACATGGTCGTCTCGCAATGTCCAGGAGTCGTTTACCTGACTAAGAGCGGTGTAAACCTCAATGGAAGGACGCAGGTAACATATGACACCACGGCTCCCTTCTACTGGAGCGACCCTGTTACCAGCCTTGTACAAGGCAAAACACAGGATTATATACCAACCCCTTTCTCGCAGGCCATGTACTTCATAAACTTCGCTATCCTCAAGAGCCATACCCAAAATGGAATGACAGTCACCGCCAAGAACCACTTCGGTTCATTAAGAACACCCACCGCTTTTGGCTACTATAATATGCACAACAGCCGCGTCATGGAAACCCCGGGCATGGGACACTATCGGTGTCTCGTCGATCTCGTGGGTCATCCGAAACTCGGCGGCAAGACACTGCTCTGTTTGATCGACGGGCTTTATGCCGGCAGGGGATGGGACTCGCATCCCATTCGCTGGACGATACCGCCGTTCAACGGCAACTGGCCGTCCAGCATCTTCCTCTCGCAGGACCCTGTCGCCGCAGATTCCGTGGCATACGATTTCCTCCGTAGCGAGTGGACCAACTATACCCCTGGTCTGCCTGATGGTGACTCCCGAAACCTCAGCGGATTACCGCAGATGTCGGGTACAGAAGACTTCCTTCATGAGGCAGCTCTTGCTGACAATCCTCCTTCTGGAACCCATTATGACCCCAACCATGACGGAGGTCTAAAGAGTCTGGGAGTGCATGAGAACTGGAATAATTATATTTATAAACAATACACCCGCAATTTGGGGACGGGTTATGGAATCGAGCTGGTATCTCCATCTCCTTTTGCAACAGCCAACGGTCCTGTCTGCAATATCGAACGCTGTGAAAAATACGACCATATACAGGATGCCATCAACGTAGCTTCTACCGATGATCATATTATCGTAAGTCCCGGAACTTACGATGAGAACATCGACTTCGATGGCAAACGTTTAACATTAAGCTCCTCCGACCCGAATAATCCCGAAATAGTCGCTTCTACTATCATTAAGGGAAGTGACAAGGCAGTGACTTTTGCCAACAGCGAAGAAGCCGCATCCACAATAACCGGCTTTACAATAACTGGTGCAGATACGGGAATATACTGCGTAGGTACCTCACCGACTATTTCCAAATGCACAATTACTCAAAATAAAGATTACGGAATAGAGCTGCTATACAGTGCAAAACCAAATATTTCATACTGTCAAATTCTATGCAATAAAGGCAGCGGTGTTGCCGTAACTACCGGCGATTCTTCATTTAACAATCCTTCTATCAATAATTCCGTTATAGCAGCGAATCGCCTGCATGGTATCTGCTGCGATATGTCGCAGGTTATTAACTGCACAATCGCCGCCAATGGCCAGCGAGGCATAAAAGGTCAATGGCCAAGTGTAAGCAATTCCATTATTTATTACAACAGCAGCAGCACTGATAATGTTCAAATAGAAAGCTCTTCCGCTACAATGAGTTATTCCGACATTCAGGGCGGCTGGACCGGCGAAAATATCAGTCAGGATCCATGCTTTGCCCAAGTCGGTTTCTGGGATGTCAATGGCACACCCGATGATACGGCAGATGATACATGGCTGGCCGGTGACTATCACCTGCTCTCTAAAGCAGGCAGATGGCTTCCGTCACATCCTTCCGAGACTGACCCGAATATACTAATCTCAGACTGGGTTATGGATGAAGTTTCCAGTCTGTGTATCGATGCAGGAGATCCTTATGTAAATTATGGAGATGAGTTATGGCCTCATGGAAAGAGAATAAACATGGGCGCTTATGGCGGCTCAATACAAGCCAGTCTATCCTTGTCTAATGAAGGTGACATCAGAGACATAAATAGAGACGAGATGGTGACCCTGAACGATGCATTACTGCTTATCGGCAAATGGAATTCCGTCAAATCGCCATTGAAAGAAGATTTAAACCTCGACGGTATTGTTGATGCGAACGACCTGGTATTCTTCGATGGCAACTGGCAGGAAGACCCGAATAATGCTGTGCCGCAATTCGATACTGTTGAAGACGTAAACGCCACCGCAGGTGACTTGATAAGTTTCTCTGTATCCGCTTCCGACACAGATAGTGATGAATTGGTATATCTTGCCGCCGGAATGCCTGATGGAGCTTCTTTCTCAGGACAGACATTCACCTGGACACCTGAGCAGGAAGGTGCATATAAGGTTACATTCATTGCCAGTGACAATAAGTCATTGACATTTATGACAATAACAATAACTGTAGAATCCGAAGAACAGTACGAATAATTTATATACCAATATCCCTAACAAGGTGATTCTATCTCCGGTAGTTTGGCTTTGTTCCGCGAATCAGCTACGAACGAAGGATGAGATATTTTGTCTCCTGTCTCATCCTTCGTATCGATACTTCCGTTCTCCGTAGTAATACGCAGAGCGGTATCCTGTGTCCTGTATTCTGTGTCCTGTATCCTGTATTCTGTGTCCTGTATTCTGTATTCTGTATTCAGTGTCCTGTATTCTTTCTCAGGATGTCTCACGCCCGCTGTGTCTTCATCCTGCACTTCCTTCTCCTGG
>CAYSHS010000226.1:0-5846 GCA_964430845.1 uncultured Pirellulales bacterium
GGAAGTACTGATGTATCGAATGTACGCATCAAATTCCAGCAATATGATAATACCTACGCACCAAGTGACGGAAGGGAATTCGATAACATACATATTACAGCAACTGTTACAGCTCAGCCTGCTCCCTATACACAGAACTTTTCCTCTGGTCAGCCTACTGCAGCCCAGGGCTGGGAATATTACTCAACCAACCAGGGACGGATTCAGGTTACCGGGGGACGTTTACGATTAGACGATTCGGTATCCGATTACTCCTATTCATTGAATGAAGCGATTCTGCACGTAGATTTAACAGGCTTGAAAGATGTCACTTTAACGCTGGATCACTATAATCTCAGCGATGAAGAGGACAATGTTCCTGCAAGCTTTACTGACCATTTCAAAGGAGACGCAATCGCACTGAGTGTCGATGGAATCAACTGGGTAAGAATAACAAACCTCGCAGGCTCATTTACGGCGCAGACATTCGCCCTCGATTCGATAATTGGGCAGGCAATGGCAGCAGCCGGAAGCACGGACGTATCAAATGTCCGTATCAAATTCCAGCAGTATGATAACACCTACGCGCCAAATGACGGACGCGAGTTCGATAACATCGTAGTTACAGGTTTAGCTATACAGGATGTTCCATACGTACAGAATTTTGATTCAGGAAAACCTGCAAATGCCCAGGGCTGGGAATATTATTCCAACAGCCAGGGACGAATACAGGTTGTCGGGGGACGCCTGAGACTGGATGACTCGGTCTCGGACTATACTTATTCGCTCAACGAAGCTATTCTGCATGTTGACCTGACAAACAAGAAGGACGTTACACTAACACTGGATCACTATTCTCTTAACGACGAAAGTGATGCTATTGCATCCAGCTTTTCAAATCACTACCAGGGTGATGGAATCGCATTGAGCGTTGACGGCATAAACTGGGTTAAGGTAACCAACCTGGCTGGCTCGTTTACAGGCCAGTCATTCGCCCTGGATTCCATAATCGCCCTGGCCAAAACAGCGGCAGGCAGCAATGATGTTTCAGATGTTCGCATCAAGTTCCAGCAGTATGATAATACATACGCACCAAGTGACGGACGCGAATTCGATAATATTCATGTTACAGCAAGTGTAATCAAGACAGTGCCATACACACAGGACTTCAGCGCAGGTTTGCCATCTGCCGTTGACGGCTGGGAGTATTACTCCAATAACCAGGGACAAATACAGGTAGTCAGCGGAAAGCTGCGTATGGATGATTCAGTCGCGGATTATTCCTATTCACTCAATGAAGCAATCCTGCACCTGGACCTCACGGGAAAGACGAATGTAACACTTACACTGGACCAAACGAATCTAAATGACGAGAATGACGCTCTTCCTGCAAGCTTTACAGGCCATTATCAGGGCGATGGAATTGCTCTGAGTGTCGATGGAATTAACTGGATTACCGTGACCAGCCTGGCAGGCTCCTTTACCGGCCAGTCATTCTCACTGGATACCGTAATCGCAAACGCTATTACAGCGGCAGGAAGCAGTGATCTTTCCGATGTTCGTATTAAATTCCAGCAGTATGATAATACGTATTCACCCAGCGATGGGCGTGAATTCGATAATATTCAGATTACAGCAACATAAAAACAGGCAGTATATGTGGTTTTATTGGAGGATTGAATCGTGAGTTGATTGGCGTTTAGTTGATAAAACAAAATAACAAAAATGTAAAAAATAAAATAAAAACTTTTTTTGGAGGATTAAATCATGAAAAATTACAGGTTTATTTGGGCTTTTGTATGTACGATAGCAGTCATTCTCTCTGCCGGACAGGCTTTTGCAGCAACACCGGCAAATGACTCATGTGCAAACGCTACGCCTATCGAAAATGTTACTAACCAGGCTTTTGATACGACAGGAGCTACACATGACGGTTCCGAAAGTTATAGCAGAGGCAATAACATTTGGTATTGTTATACTGCAACTTGCACAGGTAGTGTAACAGTAAATATTACTGCCAACGTTCCGCATTGGGATACGATGCTTGCCGTATATGACGGCTGTCAATGCCCGGCAACGGCTGCAAGAAGAGGAGACAAATACAATGATGATTACATCTACAACACATGGGTATCACAAGTAACTTTCGATGCAACCTGCGGAAATCAGTACCTCATTGAAGTAGGGCATTTCGATCTAAATACCAGTGGAACAGGTAAAATCACTATTACCTGCAGTGGAACTCCCTGCGGAGCAAGTAACGATAATTGTGCAAATGCCATAGAAGTCTCAAATGTAGTAGATAAAGCATTTGATACAACAAGCGCAACATTTGACGGCCCTGGTTCCTGCAATATACATCATAGTCCGAATATCTGGTATAAATATACTGCTACATGCTCAGGCCAGGCCGTAATTAGCATTTGCGGAAACTTCGACACACTCCTGGCGGTTTACAGCGGTACATCCTGCAGTAATCTCGCACTGCTTGGCTGCAACGATTATCCCGCGTCATCACCTAATTGCAACTCACCGTATATATACCATTCCGAGCTTACACTAAATACAACTGCCGGCATAAATTACTGGATCGAAGTATCCGGATTTAAGCAAACCGATAAAGGACAGGGAATACTTAATATCACCTGTAACGGACAGGCCGAGCAGGCATCAGATTTGGGTGATGCACCTGACAGCACAAATCACTCGTCCACACTCATGAGAACTTATGACCACCTGGCAACTGCACATTTCCCGACAGTGTACGAGGGTAATGCAATTAAAGGCCCGATACACTTCCAGCCGAAAGAAGTTGCTTATCTTGGCAGTGTCGTTACTTATGAGGACGAAGCTGATCAGGGTTACGACGAGGATGGGATAAACAATATCATTCCTTCACAGTTAAATGTAAATGCCGACAGAGACGGTGGTGATGATGGCGTTATTATGACGCTCGACCCATTCCTTGGTAATACTCTTGGTATGAATCATTGCCAATTGGCTGCATTCGATTATAAGGTTAATGTAATTGACCCGAATGTAGATATGTATGTAAATGTCTGGTTTGACTGGAATCGTGACGGTGACTGGGAAGATAGTGGCCTGACTGACATCAATCTCAATTGTACAAGCTGCAACACAGGCGGAATCGTAAAGGAATGGGCTGTCCAGAACCAGCTTCTGTACGGTCTTAAGAAAGGCTTGAATACGATTACCACCCCCGGCTTCCTTGCATGGCATCCGGCTACAGGTGATCAGAAGGTGTGGATGAGAATTACACTGTCAGACCAGCCATGGAAAGGCGGCTCAGGCGCAGCCGGTTCAGGACCAGCAGCAGGATATGAGTATGGTGAAACAGAAGATTACTATTTCACTCCAAAAACAACCTGTACAGCATGTGAAGACCTCAACAGGGACGGCACAGTAGATGAGCTCGATTTGTTTACCTATATGCTGGATTGGCTTAACTCGTGCGTTGATTAATCAGTAACCTTTTAACTCTGCCTTCAACGGCGGGATTGTTGGAAAAATAAGGCTGTGGGTGATTAAACTCACAGCCTTTTTTATTAACTATCGTTTATTTCTAAATTCATAAATCTTTTTCATATATTTTTTTTTATAAATTCTGAATTTCCTTCAGGTTATTCTTGCCATAAGTACTTATTAATACTAATGTTATGAAAATAACACTGATTGAAGCAGGATTTTACCGAAAAAATTTCGTAAATTAGGCAAATAAATTGGTGCATAGTGAAATATTCTGTGTTGACAGGCGTCTCGAGAGCCTATATAATTAAATAGAAATAGCCGGCCATGTGATGGCAGGTTAAACTATATAACGGCTGCTGAAAGATTCGGAGGATACAAAAATCCGTATCAAGTGCAGACAACTGGAGGTAGGAAAGGTGGTGAAACGAGGATTCACGCTCGTTGAGCTCCTGGTGACGATCTCTATAATCGCCCTGATTGCAGGGATTGTAGTGCCGGCATTATCGCGCGCGAGAAAGCAGGCCATCAGTTTAGTAAGCATGAGAAACCAGCAGCAAATCACTGTAGCTATAAATACCTTCGCAAATGACCATGATGACAAGTATCCTGAATCTGTTGCGACTATCGGCTTCGGAGAAAACTGGAACTGGACAGACCCGACAAGGCTGACAGGAAACCGTCAGCGAAGTCCGCGTCTATACAGGTCAATGAGCCAGTACCTGCAAAACTATATACCGCAGGCAAAATCGATGTTCTGCCCGTGCTCGCCTCGGGAATATCAATATCTCCAGCAGTCGTGGGACGCAGGCGATAGCTGGGACAATCCCGAGACATCCTTCCCTGCCGACCCTGTTGGCGGCTCATATTGCTTCTGGTGGAATTACAAGGGAGTGCTCACTGCAAAACCGAACGGCTCATGGCTCGATGAGCCGAAACGAGTTTTCCAGGGCCCGCGGGACCAGTCAGGGGGAAGGTATCAAAGCACTTTACTTGTTACCGATTATTTCGGGTATGACCATTGGCGAACACCTGCTTCTTTCGGAAGCTGCGAAACTTTCGATAATGTATCTGAAGTTCCCGAAACTCTCCTGCTTTCTTCGTACTGGTCAGCCGCTGGAACCCTCGAAGAAATTCCCGAAGTAGCTTTACGTGCAGGCTATTCAGACGGACATGTCGAATCATACTCGTCAAAGGAAACTATCCAGATGAAAGTCTCAATAACATCGGACGGAAAAACCCCCTACCCGGACGGTGTAGGCCCCGGAATCTATTTCATCCCGACAAACGCCATAAAGTAATAAAACGTATTACGTTTAGCGGTTACGCGCTCGTCACATCAAACAATAAACGCCATATATATCATGAATCTCGCAACGGCAACCATTCGACGAGCAATTTTATCTTTCTATTTTCAAATCCGGCAGTGCCTTGTGGAGTTCGTCAATCTGTTTGTCACTTATCGGTGTACCTCTAATGTAAAGATATTCCAGGTTATAAAGTTTTTCTAAAGGCTTCGGGTCTTCTACCTTCGTAAAACTAATGTCGAGCATATGCAGCTTTTTAAGATTCGCAAGCGGCTTAATATCTGTTATATCAGTAAACCCAAGAGTAATAGATTGGATATTTGACAGGCCGCTCAATGGCGTTAAATCTATTATATTAGAATGGTCAAGCATAATATCTATCAAATTTGGTAAACTGGCGATAAAATCATAATCTTTCACTATTAAACCCCTGATATCTAATAAGATTAAATTATTAATATTTTGTATTGGAGCAAAATCATAGGGTTCAGGTTCCTTACCATTCTTTTTAATTTTAGTATTCATACTATTTCCTGCGTTACCGGGATTTTTGCCAATCGTAAGACTTATCAGTTTTTTATGCGAAGCCAGTGCGTCAATATTTTTTAATTCAAAATTCTGTACTATTAGCCATTCAAGATTTTTTATTTTACTGAACTGATTAAAATCTACATATTGAGTCAAGGGTTCGGATTTGTTAAATCGGCTGAAAAAGGAAAATAGTTTCTGATACCATTCCCCTTTTTTATTTGGTGATGGAAATGTATTTTTAGGTCTAGGTAATACTAAATATGAGTATTGTTCCTTTTGTATATTAATATACTTTAGATTTTCAAGTCTTGATAGCGTGCTGAAATCAATATTTACATCATCTGCAACAGAAAATATTATCCTGGTAAGATTCCTGAGTTTCGCAAGTGGATTGAGATCAGTTAATTCATTTCCATACACAATCGTTGAATCCAGGTTCTCAAAATCTTCTTGTGTAAGTTGATTTGGTTCTTTACCCAAATCTTCAGCGATAACTGTATTAAGATTCTCATCGCTGTATTTATAATCCTTGGCTTTAGAGGA
>CAYSHS010000227.1:0-5335 GCA_964430845.1 uncultured Pirellulales bacterium
GAACTTTTGGGGATCACGTTAAAGGATTGTAAATATATCGGTTCCGGGATTTATGCAATCCGTGTTTTGGGCAAAGGATCAAAGGAACGGACAACCTATCTTGAACAGAGTTTTTTTAATATCGTCCGCGGATTCTTTGGCAGCAGTTCTTTTCTATTCAAGCGCAAAGGCAAGCGCCGACGGAGTAGGTCGTATGTTTCCATGAATATAAAACGCCTGGCCGCCCGGTTCCTGGACCGGCGGGACGTTTCGGCGCATTCGCTGCGGCATTCGTTCGCCACACATTCGCTTGAAAGCGGCATGAGTTTAGAATGGGTACGGCAAGCCCTGGGGCATTCGGATATTCAAATAACGGCCCGGTATTATTCACACATTTCGGTGAAGCCTTCCCAGGTCATACAGGTTGCCCGGCTGGATCGTAAAAGAAAACTTGCTGCATAAAACAAAATGTGATATTATGTAACAAAAGAATGTTGTATAAATTCCTTTTATATTTAACAAAAAGATATTTTCGGAAAAATAAAATACTATCGAATTATATAGATATTAGAAAATATTATATAGAACATAATAAGTATCTAATTAAGAAATTAGAAGTATCCCTATATACTACAAATCCTATAAAACATGAATTGATATGTTATTTACAATTAGTAATATATCGGTCGAAAAAACTTATTGAAGGTCTGATTACATTAATAATATTCAAGAATCTTATTCCAATTGCATTAATTGTACGAGCTCATTTCGAAGTAACTAGTCTACTCGGTTTTCTAATTCATAAATTGCATCGTTATGAAAAAGAGGAGATGGGAAAAGATGAATTACTTGAAATATTAAAAAAATTATTATTGGGAAGTAGAATTTCAGAGTTACAGAATAGAATAGAATCGATAAATATTATTACAATTATTGAATATGCAGATAAAGTATTAAACAAAATACAAGGGAATGATAAAAAACACATTAAGGATAATTATGATTTTTTATCTGACTTTTGTCATCCGAATATTACTGGTTTGGCATTTTCAGCAGAAATTATTGAAAATGAATGTACAGTTTTTCAGAAGAAATCTTTTATAGACGATCGAGATTCTATTTTTTTCCGACTTATTACATTATCTTTAAAAATATTTTTTGTATTTCTTGAAATAATAGATGAAATGCGATCAAGAGTGAATATTTGACACAAGAGGGTAAAGTGTAACAGTCCGTTGGACTGTATAAATATTTCTGCGTGTCTGCCTTCGAGTGGCTTTTTTTATTGAATTCTATATGGCTATATCTTACAATTTAAATATTCATAAATATTGGAGATTATAAAATGAAAGTACATGAGTTAATTAAAAAGCTTAATAAGTTCGATCAAAAGCTTGATGTTATTTGCTATATTGACGATGAACAAGAATCTATACCTTTAGCTATTGAATCCGTTGATTTACATGATGCAGAAACAATTCGCAACCATGATCAAAGAGTATTATTAAACTTTGAAAAATCATCAAACTCAAAACAATATGTAATTATCTCTGTTACATCAGATTTTTAATTCAATTGATTCTACAAAAGGAATAAATCTTGTTTTTATTTGGGAAACTGAATAATTTTTATTATTTGCTTTTTGAATATCAACAACATACAATATTATTAAAAGCTTAGAAAGGAGACTCAATGCAAAAAATATTATCTATTGGTATTATATCATTTTTATTATTTTCTTGTTTATCATTTGATTTTACTGATTTTAAAGTGCAAAAAACTAAAATTGATGATTTAGAAAATCCAGGAGAATTGTATACACTGGTTGTATTTTACCGATCGGCTTTAACTGGTTCGGATATGATTATCATTAGAAAATATGTTCTTGATAATGGTACGATATTCTATACTTTATCAATAGATTATTCTGGTGAAAATTGGCGTTTTATGAGTGGTGATGTGAAAATTAAAACTGATAAAAAACTTTATAAATTTAAAGATAAAAAGGTCTTACAGAATGCCACTACTTTAGGTGTCACAGAAACAATTTCGGTAACAGTAAAAAAAGATGTTTTATCTGATATGGCAAATAGTAGCGAAATAAGAATTCAATATTGGGGAGAACCCTTAACCCTACCAGAAAAAAGTGTTGAAAATATCAAACGATTTTATGAAGAATATGTATCCAATACAAACAATAATTCATAACCCTCACTTATGTAACATCCGGAGCGCCGGGGAAGTAAAATATAAATATCCGTGTTTTACTTATATGGAAATAAATAAAATAAAAGTTTTTTTCGATTGTTGAAAAAAGGTATTTACATAAAAATACGCTTATAATATATTGGATGTACAAGCTGTGGGTTAAGCGCGAGCTGCAATTTTCCGCTGCTGCTTTAATAATTTCAGCATCCGAAAGGCTACGGAATACCAGCGAGTACCCGGCAGGCCAGACAATAGTCTGGTGAGTCCCCCTGACGAGACGTGGAGGCCCTTGAATAATATTCAGGGGGTAGCCATGTCTACAAATCAATTCAATCCATTACCACTTACCTACAATTATAAACAAGCAGCTGAAATATTAGGGCTTGCACCTATTACATTGAGGGCATGGGTCAGCCAGGGAAAAATCGGCTGTTTCCATATCGGTTCTCACGTGCGTTTTGCCGAGCATCATCTACGTGATGTTATGAGAGAAACCATGCCGACGGCGAAGCCGGGAAGGTAGGGCAATATGAATACGTACCAATCATTGGCCGCATGGATGCAAGAACAAACAAAAAAAATAAAATATGGTGAAGCATCGATCCGGGTTGTAATCCACGAGGGAAAAATAAAATATTTCGAAAGAAATATTTCCCTTAAAGATCAGCCGGGAGGTGTTACCCATGAGTAACGACACAACAAGTAATTTTGTAACACCGGCAGATTTCCCGGAACTCACGCCCGACGAAATCGAAAAAATGAAAATTGAAGCCTTGGCCGATGGCGATGATTTCACGGATTATACCGTTGAACAAATCAACGGCGAACACCACCACCATGAGGACCATGACTGTAAAAAAGATTTTGAATTACTCCGGGATAGAATTCAAGAGCTGGACGATCAAGCTTACGAAATGCAAAGAAAAAAACTGGCAAAAGATTATAACGTGAGGTTGTCGTTTGTGGATGGGTTGCGTTGGGAATATAAGAACGAAGGTCCCGCAGCGCGCAAGCCAGGCAGCGGCCAAGCTCTTAAAATCGATGATCCCGAGCCGTGGCCTGAACCTGTGGCGACGGGAGAACTATTCAGGGAGATTTTCAGCATCATAAAGCGTTTCGTCGTTATGTCGGGCGAAGGCGCTATCGCCGCGGCTCTGTACATCATGATGACATACACCACCGAAAAACTTTTTCTTTGCGCCCTGCTGATTATCAGAAGCGCTATACATCGTTGCGGAAAAACCACAACACTCGACATTATGGCCAAGCTGGCCGCCCGCGCGCTACCTCTTACGTCGATGACTGAAGCGGTTATGTTCCGGGTCATCGAAGCCCTAAAGCCTACACTGCTTATTGACGAGCTGGATGCAGCTTTTGGCAGATTTAAGAATGAACGCAGCGAGTATCTGCGCGGGCTTTTAAACGCAGGGCATACCCGGACGAGCTCCGTTATCCCGCGATGTGAAGCCAGGGGCGACACCTTTGAGGTTGTCGGTTTCGATGTTTTCGGCCCAAAGATCGGCGCGGTTATCGGCAAGCTGCCTGATACCATTGAGGATAGGGGGATCATTATAGAATTACGCCGTAAATTACCTTCGGAGCAGGTGGAGCGGTTTACCCTTTTGGATGGTGAAGGCGAATTTCAGGCTGTAAGATCCCGGCTGAAGCGCTGGGCGCAAGATCACGCGGAGCAGGTAGGCCGTGCGCGGCCGGTGATGCCTACGCAGTTGAATGATCGCGCGAAAGATAATTGGACAGCCTTGATAGCCATTGCGGATCTTGCACAGATTGGAGAGGAAGCCCGATCAGCCGCTATTCTCCTATCCGATACCGGGTCCGGCGAGCAGTTAGATTACCGAATCCAGCTCCTGCGGGATATAAAAAATATCTTCGATGAGGTGCCATTTCTTGACCGGTTGGCTACAAAGGGAATCATTAATGCCCTTTGTGAGATCGATGAAGCGCCCTGGCTGACGATATGCCGTGATAAGCCTATAACTGCCCGTAAACTTCAGGCCATGTTGCGTCCGTTTGGGATTGAATCCAGAACCTTGAAATTCAAAGATGAAGATTCAAAGCCAGCCAAAGGATACCACCGTGAAGACTTCGAGGATGCCTGGTCCCGGTATTTAAACGGTAACGTGAAGGGTGACGGTAACGTATTAGAAACGTTCCCGAATACCGAAAACGAGCAGCCAGAAACGGCTGGAAAACGTTACCGTAACGATGACGTTACCGAATGCGGAGAGGATAAATCTATATGATTAAAGGATTTACACCAAATAAACAGCACCGGGTAACGGGTAACGGATACGATAGGGGGTTGGCCGGGAATAAAAAAATAGGGGTGTATATCTCTAATATCTCTATAAAAAAGTTTTCCCGGCGGACCTGCATTCTTGCCGTTACCCGTTACCAAACAGAGAAAACACAACATAACCTATCATTTTGTAACAGGGGGGATGCATGAGAAAAGGACGTACCAACGTAGGCTACCATCGATCTTTAAAACTACGTCGGCACCTGCCGGAGACATATACCTGTTTGTGCTGCGGGGCCGAGTATCAGAAAGGAATATTTAACTTTATCATCGATGGCTATTACGCGAACCGCAGGGCCGGGCATATCTGCCTATGTTGCTTGATCGACGAAAAAAAGCGCCGTATCCTGGAAAATGACGGGTACATTTTGCCGGTTTATGATGATATGAAAAAAGTACTGAAGAAGTTTAAAGATACGGAAACAAAAGCGGATTTTGAGCTTAACCGGAAGCCGCAATACAAGAAAATTGACTATGACAAGGAGGATTAAATTATGAAAATCGATCTTATTTTAAGCAGTGTAATTTTTGAAAACGAGCAGCTTTTTAACTGGGACGGGGTAGTACACGCCACACGTCCGGACGCCACAGATTGGCGGGGATTGCCGCTTCATGTTGTCGCACGGATGCCGGACCGGTTTGTCAAAGACCGCGATTTTGCTTTACTGCCGGAAAATAAAACGCCGGTTGAGCTGGTGAAACGGCACTCCGAAATATACCGGGCGCAGTTTAAGAAAGGGGGGCCAGTATGAGCGAAATACCGATTGTTCCGGGATTCACAAAGACTTTTGAACAAGCAGCGGTGCCTTGTCCTTTCTGCGGCCACAT
>CAYSHS010000227.1:5345-5807 GCA_964430845.1 uncultured Pirellulales bacterium
CGTAGGGGGCACGGGACATGCTTTCGACACCACCGGCCACGAAGGCGTCTCCCTCACCGGCTTTGATTGCCCTGTACGCGGCGTTGATGGCTTGCAGACTGGAAGCACACAAGCGGTTGAAGGTGACTGCGGCCACATCCACCGGCACGGGACCGCCCCTGGTGCACGGCTAAGCCATTGTATCGGGAGAGAAAGCCAACAATATGAATTACGTTTCATCGTCGGCCCACTGCCGGAGGTGTACCGATTGTTGGAACGTCAGGTCAAAAAAATAGAAAGAAAGTTTTTTTCCATGAAGATGAAACCGGGAAGATACCTTAGCGAACAACAGCAGCTACTTTTATGTATCTGTGCCTTAAATGCCGGCATTCTTGGCAAGGGTCACGAATCCGTTTTCGGCTTCAGCCAAGTAGTCCGCGGATTATATTCACCAAAAAAAAGGGGGAAATCATGTTAAATGAA
>CAYSHS010000228.1:0-5780 GCA_964430845.1 uncultured Pirellulales bacterium
AAAGTACATAAATCAGGTATTCACAGCCTGACTTACAAAGAAAAGAAGATCCTAAAAAGAGCAACAAAACTCGAGCAAATGAAAAACAGGTTTTGATAAAAGTTTTGTGAAAGTTCAGTCTTAATAAAAATACTGCGCTATGGAACGGGATTCGAATTAGAATTATTTATTCGGCTCATTCGGTCCAGACATGAAAAATCCCATGTTAGGTCGAAATGGACCTCCACCTCGAAAAGACGGGGGATTTGTTATCGTGTTCAATTCTCTTTCAACTTCTTTTCGTTTGAACTCTTCATCCTTCCATCTTTCGACATCTTTTAATTGTAATTCAACTCTGTCTTGTAACTTTTTAAGCTCATCTTGTATTTGCTGATATTGAATTTCTTTCTGCGTTACTATCAGGTCATATCTTTTATTGATAACGTCTTCTAAACTGGGTAAAAGACTTTTCTTTTGTTCCTGGTTCTGTGCAAAAATATATTGCCTGGTAAGGTCTCTCTCTTTATTTTGCAATTGAAAATCCTGAACAATAACGCGAATCAGCTCTTCCGGTGTTCCTGGATTGGTAATCTTTTGCCAGATTGGACGATATTTATTATAAAGAGAGTCAATCCTTTGCTTATAAAGGCTATAATTTTCATCCTGTAATTCTCGTATCCCTTTTGCTTCATCAGTCATAAATTTTTCCAGTGTTTGAAGCTTTGGTGTATATTCTCTATCTTCCCTTATCTCTTCTATAGTTTCCCATGATGCGGTACTCATTAGAGTTATCATAAAACGATCCCTGCTCATGGTTTTGCGCTGTTCCTGCAATTGCTGTACTTCCTCCTGGCTATGTTTCTCACTATAGGACTTTATAATTCGGTCTATCTGTTGATCAGTTAATTGTTCGTCTCTGTTTATTTGTGGACCTCCTCTGCCTCGTCCACCTCTCGAATCTCCAATACCACCACCTCGTCCACTACTTCCCCCCATCATACCTCTATCTCCGCCAACACCGCCTCGCCCAGCTCCTCCCATCATACCTCTATCTCCACCCATATTGCCCATGTCGTTACGGCCACCGGTTTGAGCAATAGTACAAGGCAGAAAAACCAGTGCCAATACAATTAAAACTACCATATATAAAGTGATTCTGTTATATGAGTCCATCTTTTTTACCTTTCCAGAAACCACTATAAATTTCCTTTTATTTATTTTTATTTTTACTCAAGAATACCAGCGTTACTATAATCATCCTGCCAGAAACTGCCGCTAAGCTCATCCAGTTGATTTTCTAATTCTTCAACTATGCCAAAGGTGCTGCTATAATTCTCCTCTCTGGTCTCTATATTCATTAAGTTATTTTTGAGCTGCTCTATCTGATTCTCGAATTCTTCAAGAACCAGGGAATCGTAATCATCATCTACTTTTTCTATTTGTACAATTTGTGTATTAATGTCATTTAAATCTTTGACAAAACTTGTATATTTCTGATCCTCATGAGTCCAAAAACCTTCAGGTAACAAAGAAATTCCCGTTGTATAGAATGATTCTCCCTGAGGAACAGGAGGAGTTTGATCAAACGAACGGAAACTGATCACTGCTATAACGGTAATAGAAGCCGCGACAGCAAGAGCCTCTAAAACTCTTTTCTTAAACGTAACTGTTCTTTGCGGCATTTTGTGCATCGCCATATTGGCTTTGATATTTGCTAAGAGCATATCATCCGGCCTGGGAGCCGGGTGCTCACGCAGAATACGCTCGCCTGCCTCGATATCTTCAAGGTACGTTTGAGCGTTTTTCGCATCCATGAATTTTTTAATCAGTTCTCGCAGGTTTTCGTTTCGAGCTTCCATAAAATTAGCCTTCCATATTTTCTCTCAGTTTTTTCAGCCCTCGGTGCAGCTTGGCTAATGTAGTACCAATAGGCTCCGACCTCATTTCAGCAATTTCCTTAAAACTTAATTCCGAATAAAATCTTAACATTATCAATTCTCTTGTATCTTCATCCAGTCTTGACAACTGTATTTGCAATTTATCAATTTGCTCGTTATCGGACTTTTTACTTTCTATTGTTTCCGATTCAACTTCTACTTTCTTAAAGTCAAGCGCCTTTTTTTGCCGCTGTTTACCCCTTAAATAATCGTGAAATATATTCGAAGCTACTCGAAACAGCCAGCTTTCAAAAGAGCCGCCACTGTAAGTATTTATTTTCTCGACTAATTTGACAAATAGCTCACTCAGAAGCTCATCGCTGATGTCGGTATTTCCCGTTAAACGGTAAAAATAGCCATAACATCGGCTGGAATATATATCGACCACTTTTGAAAAGCTCTGGGATTCGCCTTTTTTGCAGCCGACTATTATTTGGGCTAAGTCATCATTAAATTCCATATTCAGTGATTGCAGGAAAAAACCGGTCGATATTTCCTTAAATCCTTATTAGCTAAGGCTTTACCTTAAAAAATCCATTCGTTGCACGTTGCTTAGCCCAATACCAGCTACGGCTTTTATCATTCCGGTTTGTTTATTCAGACCGAAAAAACAAGCCCAAAGCAAACAGATGCCCGGTAGCTTCGCTACATAATCACTTCTTTAATATACTTTTACATGAATAAAGACGGCATCTGTGTCAAATTTATTGCAAATAAACAAAAAAAAACGCATTTTTTTGTAAATTTTCAAAATTATTTAAAGCTGGCTATCGTTTTCAGGTCCACCTTCATCGAGCTTCCAGCTATCGGCTTCATCGATGTCCTCGATTTCCCGCTGCATGAATTTAAATAACTTATCCTGAAGGGGAGCCAGCTTCTTGTACCACATCAGCATTCCCTGGTAGCTGGCAAGCAGCATATCCAGGCGGATAAGCTGCCATTTCGCAATACATTCAGGCTCTTTTATATTGGTAAAAGGGTCACAATTGAAGCTTTTTCTGCCGTTCTGGTCGAGCGTACAAAACTCACAATCTTTGCATTGAATCATTATTTTCTCCCAAAATAAACGCCGCAAAAAAGAATTTTTACACGTTATCTTTTTGGGCAATTTTATTTTTTATGTTTTTTTACTTTTATTTTTACTTATAATATCATATATTCTAACAACTTAAAAGTTTTTTACTATAAAGTTTTTTTCTGGAGTAATTAATGGCGAAATCAAGGCGCAGACGCAAAATTGGCAGCAAGAAAAGGCGTGCCAAGTGGAAAATCAGGCATAAAATCAGTTAACGTTTATTAGTCATGTGTATTTTTTATAGGACCAGGCATTTAGCTGCTTACAAAGAACAGCAAAATGCCTTTGTTCTGGCGTTTTACACAAAATGACAAATGAATCATTTCAAAATAATCATCGAGCCGGAATGCAAGCAAATTTTTATTCACGAAGGCGCTACAATTCTGGAAGCTGCATCTCAGGCTGGAATAATCTTAAATACCTCATGCGGTGGTAAAGGCACTTGCAAAAAATGTATTGTGCAAATCAGTCCTGATAACAGGAAAGTATTAGCGTGCCAGTATAGAATTCATAGTGATTTAACTGTAATCATCCCGTCGGAATCCAGGTATTTTGAGCCGAAAATATTAGAACATGGTGTTTCTGGCAAAAAAGCCTGCTCTGATATATATGAGAAATATCACAAAATCACAGGAAAAGACAAGATTTTCGGTATTGCTGTTGATATTGGTACAACAACAGTCGTAGCAAAACTAATAAATCTTAAAGATGGTCAGGTTCTCGCGACAGAAGCGACTTTGAATCCTCAATCCCAATACGGAGACGATGTAATCAGCAGAATTGCTTTCGCAGAATCGCAGGAAAAGCTGAAAATCCTGCAAAAAAATATAATAAATTGCTTAAATGGTCTGATATTAAAGTTATGCAAAAAAATCTCTAAAAGCAATGATTCGATTTACGAGGTTTGTGCAGTTGGAAATACTACGATGAGCCACATTTTTCTCGGATTTCCAATATCGCAGCTCGGATATTCGCCCTATAAAGCACATTCTCCTGATGCTTATGATTTGCCTCCGTCTCAATTGGATTTGAAAATCAATCCCACCGGCAATATTCACACAGTAGAAAATATAGCTGGTTTCGTCGGCTCAGACACTATCGCAGTGGCTCTTGCGGCGGAGAGCGATTCTACAGATAAGACAATCCTGGTAATCGATATCGGTACAAATGGTGAAATTGTTCTCGGTACAAAGGATAACCTGTACGCCGCAAGCTGTGCCGCAGGCCCGGCTTTCGAGGGAGCACGCATAAACTGCGGCAGCAGAGCCGCTAATGGAGCTATCGAAGCCGTAATCAAAAACAAAAACGATATAGATACCGATGTCATAGGAAACATCCAGGCCCGCTCGATATGCGGCTCAGGGCTGATTGACGCCGCGGCTGTTATGCTCGAGCTTGGAATTCTCGAAAAATCAGGAAGATTTGTCGATTTCGACTCATTGACAGAAAAATTGCCAAATTCAATTTATAGGCGATTGCGTCTGCACGATGGAGAACCAGCTTTCTTTCTAACAGAGAGAGTATTTTTAAGCCAGAGCGATATCCGACAGATTCAATTGGCCAAAGCCGCTATCCAGGCGGGGATTAAATTATTGCTGAAAAAAATGAATATCCAGACAAACGATGTTAAGCAGGTTTTATTAGCTGGAGCGTTTGGAAACTATATCCGCAGGGAGAGTGCACTAAGAATAGGTCTTCTTCCAAAAATTGCCATCGAAAAGATACACTTCATAGGCAACGCGGCTGCATCGGGAGCGCAAATGATACTCCTGAGCACGCAAAACCGTCACAAAGCCAAACAATTAGCGAAAAAAATCCAATACATCGAGCTTGCAAACAGCCCTGACTTTCAGGAAGTCTTTGCCGATTGTATAGCTTTTTAATCGCTATCTTTTTTGCTTGCCGAAGCCTTGCTAAAAGAATTGGCATCACCCATCCTTAAAACAAAAGGCCACCTCAAATAATCCATTGTACTATTGTCCAAACTATTATTTATACCCAATATATTTATACCATATTTGACTATATAAAGTCAAGGAAATTAACCGCTGATTTAGCCTGTGAGATATATAAAGATGTTACCTCATGGGCCGAAATTTTTTGCACTTATTTTATAGCCACAAAAAGTACAGAAACCACATAAAATCATTTTGAATCTTTTGTCCCGCCACGACCAAATATTATCAGACAAGGATTAACACAGTTTATTACAAACTTATCATTCCCGCGAACTCATGATTGGCAGCGATACTTCGCAGAATAGGAAGATGGAATCCATTTTAATTTACTTTCACCACCGAGAGCACGAAGGGTCACGAAGCATTGGATTAATTAAATTTCTTCGCGGTTATTCATTGTTTAATTTTTGACAGGATAAACTGGATTAAATACAATGAATAATATATTGCTTTTTGTACTTTTTAGAGGCTGATTTTCTCTGTGATTTCGGTTTCCTCTATGGCTTTAAAAAATCTGCGATAATCGGCGTAATCTGCGGATAAATTGTTTTTTTTATTGATATTTGAAATACTGTATTCTGTATTCTAAGTTCTGTGTTCTTTTACTTTTTTCTTATTGCAAGTCAAATTAAGGCACTATAAAATACTGATTGAGGTTTTTTCAGGATATTTAGAGCCATATGTTTATGACAAAAGAACTAATATTTTCAATCACAAAAAAAGACTTACAGATAGACTATTTTTCTGGGAGTGGTGCTGGAGGCCAAAATAAAAATAAGAATCAGAACTGTGTACGATTACACCATAAAGATTCTGGAGTGGTAGTTACGG
>CAYSHS010000229.1:0-5775 GCA_964430845.1 uncultured Pirellulales bacterium
GTCGCAGATGCTCAACAGGCTGCAACTGGTCGTGGTAATACTGGTCGCGGCGGTGCTGCACGTGGCGGTATGATGGGCGGAAATATGGGCAGAGGTGGTTTTGGTCGGGGCCAGTCCTCACCCCCAGGACCTCCGGCTCAGGTACCGCCGGAAGTAGCTATACCACGACCCACAGAAGAAGAAGTCGCCAGGATGAATGATGAACTCCAGAAGTTCATCAACACCGGCACAGGCGCCAATAAGGACATTTTAAAGAAATATGCTTCGCTTATAAAAGTTCAGGTCCCGCGTGACAATCCGTGCATTCGCCCGACTGCTGCCCGCGGCGGCCGGCACGAGCAATTTGTTCAGGAGGCCAACAACGGCGATTTCGACATCATCTTCTACGGCGATTCAATCACCGACCTGCTTGGTGCAGACAATGACGGGCAGGGCAATCCGGGCGGCAAACCTGTCGTTGAAAAGTATCTCGGCGATGTGAAGTTTGTCAACTTCGGCATTTCCGGCGACACTACACAAGGTGTGCTTTGGCGCCTGCAGAATGGTGAGGGCCAGGGCCACAAGCCGAAGGCCGTAATGCTTATGATCGGCACAAATAATATGAATGCGCAAACCAGTGCCGCGGAAGTTGCCGAGGGAATCGGCGCTATTGTCCTGGAACTCCGCAAGGATTTCCCGGACGCCAGGATCATGCTGCTGGCCATATTCCCGCGCGGCGCCAGTCCGAACGATGCCAATCGCCGCAAAGTCGAAGAATGTAACAAGATTATCGCAAAACTAAATGACGGAAAGCACGTGTTCTTCACGAACCTAAACAACAAGTTCCTGACTCCCGAAGGGCGTCTCATCGGCTTCCGCACAACTGACAATCTTCATCCAGTGACAGAGGGTTTCGATATCTGGATATCCTCCGTTGCTCCCACGCTTAAGAGCTGGGTAAAGTAATCTGTATAAATAATGTTCGGTCAGGTCACTCTAACAGGGTGACCTGACATTGTTTATGTATTTATACAGGGTGTTAGCTTTCAACTTGTTGTAATTTAGTTTTTTGGTATGAGTGGTGATAGGCTTAATAAGCTTATTTTTTCCTCTTTTATTTGCATTTATTTTTATTAAATATATGAGTATCAACATCTTTTAGAATTAGTATGGAAAGGGTATCGATTATGAGAAAAAAAACAATATTAACACTCGTTATTTGCGCTATGTTAATTGCGTCCTCGGTATGTGTTGCACAGAACCAGTCCACTCGTGGAGGTGCTGCCAGAGGTACTCGTGGTAATTTTGGTGGAATGGGTTTCGGACGCGGCCAGATGACGCCTCCCGGACCGCCGGCCCTGGTACCTCCGGAAGTTGCGATACCACGCCCCACAGAAGAAGAAGTCACTAAAATCAATGCTGCGCTTCAGCAATTCATCAATAACAATACGTCTGCAAACAAGGACATTTTAAAGAAGTACGCTTCGCTCATAAATGTTCAGGTTCCGCGTGATAATCCCTGCATTCGCCCAACCGCCGGAGGTGTGCGTGCCCCAAGACATGACGCTTTCGTCGAGACGGCCAATACCGGTGATTTCGATATTCTCTTTCATGGAGATTCTATTACTGACTGGTGGCAGCAGGGTGGCTCTCAAGGCGGTAAGGAAGTCCTGGACAAATATTTTGGCAATATGAAAGTCGCCAATTTTGCAGTTGCCGGCGATACGACTCAGGGTCTCCTTTGGGGCCTGCAGAATGGTGAAGGACAGGGCCACAAACCCAAAGCTGTCATGCTCATGATTGGAACCAACAGTGCAGGCAGCTGTTCCGGTGCTGAGATTGCCGAAGGCGTTGGCGCTGTTGTTCTGGAACTTCGCAAGGATTTCCCGGATGCCAAGATTCTGCTTTTAGCCATCTTCCCGAGAGGTAATGGTCCTGCTGATAGAAATCGTATGACGAATGAAGAAGCCAATAAAATCATCGCCAAGCTGGATGATGGTAAACACGTATTCTTCAAGAACATCAATGATAAGTTTCTTAACGACAATGGCAGCCTGAAAGGATTCCGCGGTGATAACCTTCACCCAAATGCCGAGGGTTATGAAATCTGGGCATCGGCTGTTGCTGATACGCTCAAGAGCTGGATAAAATAATCTGTAAATAACGTTCGAAATGAATTAAAATGAAAATCTCCAGTTTTTCTTGATCAGGTTTCATTGTATTACTAATATTCTGTTTTCTTTGTATCGGAAGCAGAGATTGTTCGGGTCAGGATGTTTACAGTAATTCTGTAGCAGTATCTTCAAGCGATACGCTTCAAGACATAATCTTTAAGGCTGCACAGTTAAGCATCATGATGGATTTTGTTTGTGGCAGACACGCTATACGAACCATTCGGTGGCTTCGAGTCCCTGGCGGAACGGTACAGGAGATGTTCTGCGAGAGCTGGTTAATTCATGTAAAAAGTATGACTTGAAAGTTGGTGTTTATTTATCTCCCGCTGATTTATACCAGATTGAAAATCCCGACGGGCTTTACGGCAATCAATCTCAATATACAGAGCGTACAATTCCACGTCCCGTGAAGGACCGCCCTTTCCAGGATAAACGTTCATTTAAATACCGACTCGATGACTATAATGAGTATTTTATGAACCAGCTTTTCGAGCTGCTGACAGAATATGGTCAAATCTGCGAGGTCTGGTTTGATGGTGCCACACCCAAAAGCAAAGGCGGACAGACTTATACATAAGTGCAGTGGTATGACCTTATACGAAAATTAGCGCCTGAAGCTGTAATTTTTGGTAAAGGTCCCGATGTTCGCTGGTGCGGCAATGAACACGTAACGCCGAATGGAATATCATTCCAATAAGCACTTCCCCGGACAAATTTAATTGGCCAGACATGACTGATAACGACCTCGCAAGCAGGGATAAGCTCGCTAAGATGGTTGGAAAGGAAGGTTATCTGCACTGGTATCCGGCCGAGACCAACACGTCGATTCGACGCGGCTGGTTCTGGCGGGATGAAAATCAGTATGTCAAGACTACAGAACAAATTCTTGATATATGGTATCGCTCCGTAGGAGGAAATACTGTTTTCCTGCTCAATATCCCACCCAATCGTGACGGCCTGTTTCCAGAGCGTGATTGTAAAGTTCTCCAGGAAGCCGGCCAGATACTTTGTAAAACGTTCGAGACCAATCTCGCAGAAGGAGCATCTGAAACTGCATCAGCAACGCGAGGACCTGATTTTACAGCAGACAAAGCCCTCGACGGAAACCTGAAAACATGTTGGATGAGCACTGACGAGACAACAGGAGCGGAACTTGTTATCACTTTGAAAGAAAATAAAACGTTCAACCGAATAATGTTTTCCGAGCAAATAATGAATTTCGGACAGCGTATTGAAAGATTTGCGATGGACGCTCTCGTGGACGGCCAATGGAAACAAATTGCTGACGGCCAAACTGTTGGCTATAAACGTATCTGCCACACGTCAAAAGTTACTGCAAGCAAGGTAAGAGTGCGTGTATTGGACAGCCGCATTTGCCCGACAATCAGTAATTTTGCTTTATATCTTGAGCCGGAACTTTGACAGGAGCCTTTTTCACAATGTCACTGGCCCGATTATAATAAACAGGTTCAAACAAAATACTGGAAATTACTAAAAGAAAACGGCTGGAATAAATACCATCTCGGACCAACTACAAAAGGCAATGATTCTATTTTAGAACACATTTTAGCCGACAATCCGGACTTTAAAAATTTTGATACTTTAACAGAACAAATAGACAGTGAGACTTTGAAGTTTATTGAGGAAGTCGTGAGTTTCTTATCTAATCGCTAACAATGGTAAAAAATGTAAGAGGTCTGACTGTAATATCCCCACTCATCTCATAAAAAAATTGTTTGACCATGTAATAATATTTTTGTAGATTTATCGATGTCGTCATGAGAAAATAATGTTTTATACGTGTTTAAATAGGAAATTCAGGTTTCCTTTTAAATGACTTTTTTAGCAGAAAGGAATTGTTATGGAAAGGAAATTCAACACTATTTTTTTATTTACTTTAACACTAATTCTTTGCTGTAGTTCCGGCTGTACGGACACCGGCAGATTTGCTGCCTCTGCCAAAGTTGGGACATTGGGGTACGGAGGCGATTTGACAATACCGGTAACATCTAATATTAATGCCAGAGTCGGTCTAAACAAGCTTGATTTGGACTATGATGACCAGGAATTCGGAGACAATAACTATGACATTAGTGTCGATTTGTCCTCATTTACAGCAATGGCAGACTGGCATATTTTCGACGATACGTTTCGTATCAGCGGTGGTGTGATTTCAATGGATAATAAATTTAAGATGAACTGCAGACCATCTGAAGATATTGATATTGGTGATAATACTTACACTCCTGCTGAAGCAGGGACTTTAACTGGAAGAACGGATATGGACGACCTGGTGCCTTATGTAGGTATAGGCTGGGGCAGTCCTTTCAACAGCAGCAGCCGGTTGGGATTTACATGTGATTTAGGAGTTGCCTTTACGAAAGCTCCCCATGTCTCGCTGTCTGCAAACGGTACAAAGTCTTCTGACTCAACGTTTCAGGCAGACTTGGAAAAAGAAAGAAAGGACATGGAAGACGACCTGGACTTTTTAACGTTTTATCCTGTAATTTCAGTAGGTCTTTTCTTTAGGTTTTAAGAGCAGAACAAATGAGCAAATTTATCTTTTTTAAGCCTGTTCTCTATAAGTTATTCTACGTATTTTAACAAAACCCAAACTATTACCTTTTTTTCTTGCCTGGTAAAGAAAAGGAGATATATTGAAACGAATAAAAAACGAATTTTGGTAAAGTCGTAATCGTCTTCATTAAATTCGCTAAGGTTGTTGACCGTATTTTTTTTGATATTGTATGTATAAAAATTTATTGAAAGGAAAGAATAATGAAAACCGGAATGCTTTGTCTATTTTTATGCAGTACTATGATTTTCCTGTGTAGCTGCACTTCTCAAAAAACAGCTCCCCACATGGGATTTGGCAATCTTGACATTAATACTGAATTTTTACGTGACGATATAGTGGTTCTTGACAGAGTTGAAGGAAGCTCTACTACCAATTATATTCTCCTTGGAATAGTACAAATTGTTGACGGGAACAAAATAAGACTTTTCGGAATCCCGTTTTTCAATGAAAAATATGCCTCTTCGACAACAAATACAGACTCAGACTACTGGGACAATCCTAATGCTCATCGGGCTTATTATAAAGCTCTTGAAGCTTCCCCGGAAGCGGATGCCATATTTTATAAAATTATGGACTACGAATTTAGCGGTGTACCTCCGATTTGGTGGTCTGAGACTGCTACCTATTCAGGTAAAGCAATAAAGCTAAAGACAGACAAGGAACGAAATAAAAATTGATATACCTTCATAAAATATAAAAGTCTGTCAAGCAATAGGGATTTTATTAGGGACGTTTACCTATTAAAAATAGAAATACTAATTTAGGGTTTTACTCCGGTAAATCTTTCCCCAGACACTGATTATCGAACTGTAAAGTCGCTCTTAATAGCCTGGTATCCTATTGCCTGAACCAAGTGACTTTTTCCAGTGCCCGGAGGTCCAAGGAACAAGCAATCCTTGTATTCACGGATAAACCTGCAGGTTGCAAGATCATAAAATTGAACTGCCAGTCAAAATTTCCCAGAGTTTTCAATTCTCTGAACATGGCGGCTCTTAACAGATATCGGTAGTTCATTATTGATTCTTAAAATTATTCAGCTTTGTT
>CAYSHS010000230.1:0-5764 GCA_964430845.1 uncultured Pirellulales bacterium
AAAGGTGGGGACGGGATTGTCAATTTCCTGGATTTCGCAGTACTCGCCGAATCCTGGCTTGCAAAGCCGGCTTCAGAAAATTGGAATCCCAAAGCAAATATTGCACCGCGATACGATCCTGACAGTATTATCGACATTCTCGATCTTTCTCTGCTTGCTGAATCATGGCTTGAAACTCTCGCACCTTGAGCTGATTAGTAAAGCAATTATTTGACACAACTGTTTTTTATACATATCATCTACCCAGTTTAGATTTTCTGTTTTGATGTTCAGGATTATCGAATGAGTTTCATTCTGGATTTGCTGTATATAATCGCAGGGCTGTTGTATAGTCCGCTTGTGGTATATCGCGTCGTCAGGCATAAGCGATATCGCTTGGGATGGAGCCATCGGTTCGGTAAAATCAGCCGTGATAATCCAGGGAAAAAGTGCATCTGGATTCACGCGGTAAGTGTCGGTGAAGTCAACGCTGCGAAAACTGTTATACAAGAACTAAAAAAAAGGTTCATTAATTACGATATAGTCATAAGTACGACAACTGATACAGGCCAGGCACGTGCGCAGGCACTTTTCGGCAGCAAATATAAGATTATGTATTTCCCATTCGATTTTTCATGGGTGATGCGCCGCGCCTTTCGAAATATCAATCCAGCGATTTGTCTTTTGATGGAGCTTGAAGTCTGGCCCAATTTTGTTGATATAGCAAAAAAGCTGAATGTCCCTGTTGTGATAGTGAACGGCCGCGTAAGTGACAGGAGTTTTTCGAGATACAGCAAGATAAAGCCTATCGTGAAAAACGTTTTTGCAAAAATCGACCTTGCACTTGTACAGACTGAGGAATATGCAGACCGATTCAAACAAATCGGAGTTCCTGAAAAGAATGTAATCGTCACAGGCTCATTAAAATACGACACGGCCCAGATAACCGATAAAGTAGAAGGCTCGGACTTACTTGCAGAACAGCTTAATCGGGTAGGGTGGGCTGTGCCCGCCAATTCACAAAATGGTGTGCACAGCACACCCTATATATGGGTTGCCGGAGCTACAGGTCCCGGTGAAGAGGAAATAATACTCGATGTTTACAAACAATTGCATGAGACTTTCAATGAACTTCATCTGGTTATCGTTCCTCGAAAGCCGGAAAGATTCGATGAAGTCGCACAACTTATTACAAATAGCGGCTTTGATTGCTTTCGCTACAACACTATTAAGCAAACATCAAAAAGCGAGTCACGAGTCACGAGCAACGAGCAACAAGTAATTCTCGGTGACACGATGGGAGACCTGCGAAAGTTTTACAGCCTTGCGACAATCATATTTGTCGGGCGCTCTCTTGTACCGATGGGCGGTTCGGACATGATGGAAGCAGCCGCTCTAGGTAAATGTACAATGTTCGGCCCGCACGCTTTCAACTTCAGGCAGACGGTGGATGTGCTTCTTAAAGATAATGGCGCTATTTTAGTAAATGATAAAAACCAACTTCTTGAAGCTATGAAAAAATGCCTCAACGACCCGGCCAACGCACAAAAAATCGCCAACAACGGCCGGCAGGTAATTAAAAATAATCAGGGCGCCACACAAAAGACAATCGACAATATCAAAAAAATCCTAAGTGTAAATTTATAATCTTCGGAAATTTCAAAATAAAAAAGCCGAGCTAAACCAGCCCGGCTATATTGTTTTATCAATTGATTTTTTTTAGTTACCTAATAATCTACAGCAAAATCCCCATGCTCCAAGTGCATTCTGAACTTTTAACACAAGTTGATTTTTACCTTTTCTAAAAGTAACCGGAACACGATCATCGTCAGGGGCTACCTCTCTATGTAACCAGTTCTCATGTACAAGTTCGCCATTGAGCCAGATTTTTATACCGTCATCGGAACCGATACCTAAAGTTCCTGTAATCTCCTCTGGCATATCAATCTGAGCCCAAAGATAAGCAATTTTCAGGTCATTATTTTCTTCGGACAACTGAGTCAGGTCTACAATACCATATTCAGACTCAAACAAAGCCCATTCATAATTGATATTGTCAATTGTTACCTTTGGCGAGAAGTTTACAAAGTCAAGAGAATCAGTATCAAAAGCTGATTTTTGACTTTCTTCTGAATCAAATTGAATATCATTACGAACAGGAAAAGGTAGTGGTCCCAAAACGAGCCACTTTTTCAAATAATCTCCCGGCTGAAGACTATTATATGTCACTGAATCCAAATCTATATCCTTATTCAATACTGTAATGTCGTTAGAGAGTGGATTAATATTATAAGATGATCCAATAATAATCCAACGACGAGGTTCCTGTTCATTGCTTATTTGAGCCACCTTAACCATAGAGACATCGAGTTCATGGTATTGTCCATTTATTCTAATCAGTACCTTACATGAACAAACATATTCTTTCGAATCCGGGTCTGTTTCTTGCATGGCGGGTCCTATTGAGATTATTTCAAGAGGAATTGTTCCCATAAATGCCTGTTCAATAAGATCGCCGGGTGCGCCAAGATATAATTGACCTGCCCTTGAAAAATCACCTGCGATTGCTGCTTCAAAAAATTGACGTGTTATTTCTTCGACTACCTCTTCATCAGTCATGTTACCTTGTAACAGTCCGGCCTGGACATTTGCAACATCCAAAACAAACGCATCATCAGGAAGTTCCTCTTCAAAGCTGAACATTGAAGGATTAATCGATAGGTTATAATCAGAAAACTCTGTACTTGTTACATTTTGATATATTCCATTTACTGATTCATACTTTTCAATTTTTTTAACAAGATTCGTTACCTGGTCAATATAAAATATTTTTTCCCAGTTTTCTGAGATACTGCCTTCGGGGTAATTCACAGTTACTACAATAGGCTTGTTTTTATCACGAGGTTCATTAACATCAAGTATTATCTCTTTCTGCTCATGTTGTTTATATAGTTTTGCGATCAGTTCTTTTGGATCGACTTGGGAGATGTCAAATCCCAAAATTCCATTTGGACCGCTGTATCCAACAAGATGAAGATTGTGCCTTCCAAGCCATGCTTCTGCCTGATTGCGATTTCCGATAATGGTTAAAGAACCGATCGGTTCACCACAATAAGGAGTATTAAACCTGATTCGATTAATATTTCCATCCTTGTCACATTCGAGCCATGTTTCTTTTATCCATCCCATCGGAATGATATCTTCCTTTATATGAAGAGAGCTAATAGAATTATAAGCTTTTACCGTATCCTGCAAAACATATACATTAGAAACCATAAAATTAGTATAGAGAAATACTCCTGCTGTCAGAATTATCACAGCCGTAGCTATTTTTGTGATTGGACTTTTCATAATTATTCTCCATATATCCGGCTTTAGTTTCGCCGAATTGATATTTTTTGTTTTTTCCAGTTCGTTAATAAGCTCGTTTAGAGCCGACTTTTTAACTTCAGGATTTATTTTTATTTTTGCATTTTCAATTAATATTTTTATATTTTCCGCGGATTTCATTTTTCTACCTCACTATTTAATAATGAACGCAGCTTGGTTAGTCCGTAATTGTATCTGCTCAAGACTGTCTTGGTTGAAGTATTCTGTAATTGTGCTATCTCCCTGAATTTCATATTTCCCTGTATATGCAGAATTACAGTTTCTTTTTGTTCGTAAGGCAGTAAGGAGAGAGCTTTGTACAGTTGTTGAGAAATTTCGTCACTTGCGATAAATTCATCTGGTGTTTTGAGATTAGATGCCGACGGCTTGACTTCATCTAAACCGACGGAATCCTGTACAACTTTTGTTCTGCTCAAGTTTCGGATTTTATTAACAACACAGGATGTCAAATATCCCTTCAGGTTCTTTCTTATTTCATGTTTATTAGGCGAATGAACCAGAGTTAGGAAAACTTCCTGCACTATGTCTTCAGCGATACTCACATCGTTGGTAAGCCCGGCGGCAATTCGCACAAGGTCATCTCTATACTTCTCATATATCCGGCAGAGAGCTTTTTTACTGCCGCGATTTAATTTCCGGATAAGCAGTTTATCTTCCAACACTCTGATACCTTTTCAATAAAACAATGATCACTGTCAAATATAAGACACATGATTTACGGATTTTACCTTAAAAAAGTTATAAAGTGAACTAAAGTGAATTAAAATAGCTCGTTTATCGTGTGCAATCAAAAATTAACAATTGACAATTAGGAGTAATTACTTATAACTATTCTTGTAAGGAAATAAAATTGAAATAAAAACAACGTTTCGGTGTTTACTCTAAATAAAGGAATCTAAACTATGAACCTTATTAAAAATCAACACTCACTTTCAACGCGGGAAATTAAAGCAGTTTTATTATTGAAAAGAATGAAAATTATAATGATTCTCATGGCTTTTCTGGCGTGCGCTTCTGTCTCTAACGCCCAAATTCCTCATCTTATGAAGAATGAGTACGGAGCTACACAGTTAATCGTGCACGGAAAGCCCTTTTTGATGTTAGCAGGTGAGGTCCACAATTCATCAGGCTCAGATATCCCACATATGGAAAGAATAATGAAAGAATTAAAGGCTAATAATCTGAATTCGGTATTGGTCTCTGTGTCATGGGAAATCATTGAGCCTCAGGAGGGGATTTTTGATTTTACCTCTATGGATGAGCTTATTCGGATTGCCCGTGAGAATGATATTAAACTTTGTTTATTGTGGTTTGCCTCATGGAAAAATGGTTTATCTCCCTATGCACCACTTTGGATTCTTAATGATACCAAACGATTCATCAGGGTAAAAGACAATCAGGGAAATAATACAAAAACTCTAACACCTCTTTGCAATGCAACAAGAGATGCTGATGCCAGAGCTTTTAGTGAATTGATGAAGCATATTGCCGGAGCCGATAGCAAGGAAAATACAATCATTTTCATGCAGGTTGAAAACGAAGTTGGTGTTCTTCATCAAACAAGAGACTTCAGCGATGAAGCCAATAAGGCTTTCTCCTCTCAGGTACCAGCCGAATTAATTCAATACATGTTAAAAAACAAAAACACCCTGGAGGTCGAACTTAAAACCTCATGGGAGAGTAATGGCTCAAAAACAAAGGGAACCTGGACAGAAGTCTTCGGGCAGGGGGATGATGCAGATTTGTTTTTCATGGCATGGCATTACTGTCGTTATTTAAACTACATCGTTGAAGCCGGAAAAAAAGCTTATAATATCCCAATGTACGCTAATTGCTGGATGTGCAGTCCAAGGCCGAATCCCGGTAAGCCGGGGGATTATCCGAGTGGTGGGCCAATTTTATCTGTACTTGATATCTGGAAAGCGGGAGCTGCCTCAATTGACATGTTGTCACCCGATCTTTATGGCCAGGATTTCGCGGTTCAGGTTAATAACTTTCACAGACATGATAATCCACTATTTATCCCGGAAACACGTGCAGCAGAGGGTCCTGCAAGTTTTGTATTCGCACAACATGATGCCATCTGTTTCTCTCCATTCGGAATAGATAACAGCGGAAGTGCCATGGCACAAGAGTACGCACTATTGGATGGCATGATGCCTGTTATTACAAAATACCAGGGAAGCGGCAAAATGAGCGGATTTTATAGTGGGGGACAAGCACCGACAGAGCAGGAAAATAACAGCCGTGAGATTCAGCTCAATGATGACGTTAAAATTTCTATCAGCTTCAGCAGAGGATTCCGTCGCCCCCCTGCGGCTACCACAGAAAATTCAAACAATCAATTCGGCGGCAGACAACAAGAATCCGCCTGGTATGGAATCTTTATTCAAAC
>CAYSHS010000231.1:0-5757 GCA_964430845.1 uncultured Pirellulales bacterium
AAGATCCTAATGATTTGACTGGAGATGATTTTACGGAAATTATCAAACTTGATCTTTCTAAAAATGTGCTTTCGAATTTAAAACTTCTAAGTAAATTCCCAAACCTGCAAAAGCTTATTCTTAACGACCTGAAATTTCCTGAAAAAGATATTCCGGCCTGGATAAAGATTTTGGCGAAACTGCATTTTCTTGACTTTAAGAAAAGAAATGCGTTTGATTTAAGACCTCTAAAGAAACTATCTAAACTCGAAATACTGTTCTTAGCTGGTACTCCCGTTAAGGCCCTGAAACCTCTGCGAACTCTTACAAATCTTGAGTACCTTTTGATAGGAAATCGAAAAAATATAAGAAAAGAACAATTAGATGAATTAACAAAAGCTCTGCCTGAATTGGAAATCCATAACCTTGATCCTGAATAATATTTCCTTGACTAATCATAAAGTGACTTATGCGAGTTTCCTCAATTTAATTCCGGCAATACTCAAGCCGAGCATACCAAGCAAAACCGCACCGGGAACCGGAACCGGCGATACTTCCAGCTTCGCCAACGCGAATTCACTCAAGGCGGGATCGAACGTACCAATATATTGACCATAACCAGCCGCTGTCAATTCGCTTATTGTCGGAACATAGAACACCAGTCGATCCACAAGGACAGAGCCTGTCCACTCGGCGTCACCATCACCCGTATTTAAAGTCTCGTTGCCCTCCAGGTATTCAGTTTGCAGCAAGCTGCCATCATGATAAAAGGCGATGGCTGCCCACTCGGCATTAGTACCGGTTGTATCGGTATTAAATAAAGAGCGTACCTCGATTGTATTCACATAGTAGTCCATCGTGTCAAAGGTAATGTCTATATGCTCAACACTGCTTAGAGCGCCTGCTGCAGAGTTATTTCTGTTTATTTCATCCATTTCACCGCCATAGACACCGAGTCCGCGGGTAAGCCGGTGTGTTAAACGGCTCTCGCTCGTATCAGTGTATGCTCCTACGGTAGCATTCCCGCTAAGCAGGCTGTAACTATGGCCCAGGAAAGCCAGAGAATCATCGGTGCTCCAGCCTGTCGTATTATCCACGTTAGTTAGTGGATTAACAAAACTGATCATATCTGCCTTGGTGGATACAGTGCTTACACACAGGACTGCACAACACAAAATAAGACTTGATAATTTTTTCATAACCGTATTCCTCCTTTTTCAACATTTAATCCGCAAGTACGGCAAATCACCGCTCACTTGTCTTGTTTTAAATTAAAGCGCTTCTCCCTATAACGTTAAAAAAATATAAACATTCTCCTTAATATTCTCAATTTTATATTACCAGATTTTCCAAATTAAATCAAGGAAGAAATTTATACACGATTATTCTTTTTTAAAAAACAGGGGAAGGTATTGGATATTGAGCTTTGAAATTTATTTTTATGGGACGTCCATATATTTTTTTTTCGAGCAGAAAAACTCCGGCTATTTCGACTATGATGTCACACTCAGAGACGTCAGCCCAGATGACGCATTAGCCGGATTTGCAATAATCAAATGGCACAGGCAATAATGAAAAGCGAATCGATTGTTAATTACCACTCATATATTGTTCGAACTCAGAGCGTGTATCTATTAATTCAAGCTGGTCCTGGTTCCATGGGCTTACGCCGGTAAAATTGGTCGTGTTATAGGCGGGGCTGTCGATTCTGCCTTGTGGTCCTTCAATACCATAGGAATCCGTTTGATAAACTTCCGCCCCCTCATTTTTTGCGACCCAGGTTCCCTGGCCGAGAGTTGTCTGGCTCCACATCCAGCTTGTATAATCCCTGCTTCGATCCGCGTTTTGGAGACTGTCCATATATTCATCGAAAGCCTGATTTGCGCCGGCGATGGAATTCTGTAAATTGCGGTTCAACTGCCGCTGTATAACACTTCTATTCTGCAAGTCTGCCTGAAGCCATTGCTGGTTGACCTGGGCTGTATCACCGATACGCAGATAAAGAGGAAGCCATTCGTCGAATTCGTCATCAGGTGCCCATGAGCCGTTAATCGAGACCTGCCATACAGTGCTCATCGGCATTGTCATGCACTGGACGCTGAAAATTCCGCGCATTGTTTTATTTGTCAGCATATTTTGGAATTTTACATGAATCAAACGAGCGTCAACCTGGTAGCCCTGTGCGCGAAGTGTCTGAACAGACTGGGCGGTTTCAGGTAATGCCTGCTCTGCGGAAATATCCGCCAGTATCTCCAGTTTTGTGCCGAATTTATTAAATTCCATGGCAAGCTTAAGCGCCTGGGGCGGGGGCTGATAAGGTGCGTTAAGTACGTTGGGTATAGAAAACTCGGACGGAATAATTGTGTATCTTACCGAGCTTATTCCATAGTTTTTAGTCTCCCGGCTTTCGGTGAGCGAGAATTGCAGCTCCTGTCCCTGGAAAATCCAGTCCTGCGGAATCTGGAGCGCAAGTGAACCATCGGGTAGTGACGCAGGAACTAACTGTAACTGTTTGCCTGTGCTTTTTTTTGCTTTTTGAAGCATAGCGGCCGGATTGAGAACGCGTTCCTGTGTCGTGATTGTAGTCTGAGCGGCAAGCTCCTGGCCCTGTTTGACAACATTTGTAATCTTCTGAGGCGAGTATGCGATATTGGAAGATATATTAATAAGTACCGGACGCGTCTGCTCCCATAAATCGTCACGTGCCAGAAGCAGATAAACTGTACCGATACGATTTGTATAGAAGAAATAGCCGTGCCCGACGCCTTTTTCTCCTTCTTCTGTGAAGCTTATGTCCATAATAGTTTTATCTTTTTCCTGAGTCGATTTAATATTTTTTCCCTCTAAATCAGGGATTTCATCCTTAAATTCTTTCAGGCAGGCACTCGCAAGTTTTACGGAATCATCGATATCATCTCTGACGGGAAAAGTCATAAAAACGACAACCGCGGTTTCGTCTGGTCTCATTATCGACGCGACAAAAATTCCTTCCCCAATATTCTGTTCTACTACTTCCCAGCTATGCGGCTTGTACAGCATTAAAGTACCCATAGGGGACAGATATTTCTCGAGTTTCTTTTCTTCGTTTACATCAATAATTGTTGTTCCTGTTTGAGAAGGGATTTTAATTTCCTCACCACACTGAGGACAGAATTTTGCGCCCTCAGGAATTTTTGCACCGCAATTCGGACATACTGTCGGTAACTGCGGCGCTGGCGGCGGGAGTGCTGCTCGTGGTATCTCTTTGCCGCATGAGGGACAAAACTTCGTATTGGCTGTTATTGCGGCTCCGCAGAAGGGACATTTAATATCCTGGTTTTGTTCAGTTGGTTTAACATTATATGATTTCAGGATAGTTGTTATTGTTTGTCCGCCAGCCTGCATTTTTTGGAGTATTAATCCGACTCCATCAGAATAATAGCTTTCCGAAGCTACAGTTCCCTGGCCGGGTATAGTGAGACTCGAACTGATTACAATGCAGCTAAAATTTCCTGTTCTTGTACTTACTTCCTGTATTCTTTCGGACTTGAATGATGTTATTACAGGCATGCCGGCCTGTTCCATCGTTGCCGTCCATGACTGCTCTTTTTGAAATGGCAACTTTATACGCAGGACGGGCGGATCGTATACGAATTCCTGGCCTTGCATTTGTGCCATATAAGCTTTTAGACCTTCGGAATCGACTGCGAGATATTCTTCACTGACAACCGGCTCTGCGCTGTTTTCAATGAAAGATTCTACTACTGCGCAGCGAACGCCTTCTACGTCAGTGAAACCAGTTACTTTCATTGTCATTTCTATGCCGTTAGACATTGTGTATGTCCATTGATTTCCTTCATAAAGAGGGAAGAAATCCTGGCATGTTGCGAGAGATGTCAAAGATAACGATATTATCAATACAGTAAGAATCGTACGCATTTTTTTCCCTTTCCAGGTCTTTAATTTGAAATTCAAAAAAGTACTATTTTAAAGACGCTAATCATATCTTTTATATTTCTTCTTTATGCATAAATTCTATAAAATTCTTCCGAATTTAGTCAATATAAAAATTCACTATATAGATTTACAGAGGTTATCGAAAATATGTTTGTTCTAAACTTGTTAAATTGGCTTTTCTGTGTATAATCTTCGATAATGAATCCAAAGAATGAAAACCTGACGCCTGCGATGAAGCAGTTTCACCGGTTCAAGCAGTTGTATCCGGACTGCATACTGTTTTTCCGAATGGGTGATTTTTACGAGACGTTTTACGAGGATGCCAAAACATGCTCGAAAGTTCTTGGCCTGACTCTCACCAGCCGCAGCAGGGGTGAAAATCCAGTTCCTTTAGCTGGTGTTCCATACCATGCGGTTGATGGCTACCTGAAAAAAATGATTACCGCAGGTTATAAAGTTGCCGTTTGCGAGCAGGTAGAAGACCCAAAAACCGCGAAAGGAGTTGTAAAACGCGATGTCGTGCGAATCGTAACGCCTGGAACACTGACGGATGATATGCTGCTCAACGCGAAAGAGGACAACTTTTTGTGTGCTATAAGTCTTGGAGCAAGGCACATTGCTTCGATGAGCTGGGTCGATATTTCCACAGGTCATTTTTTCACACAGCAGGTTTCCGAAGATAAGCTGCTCGACGAGCTTCTTCGACTCTCGCCTGCCGAATGTCTCATGGCAGACAGGCGGGGCGAATTGTTTGAGGCTGAATCGAAAAAACTCATCAACAATATTACTCAGCTTACCCAGGCGACCATAACCGAGCGTCCGGTATGGTATTTCGAGCCGTACCAGGCAAGGCAGCGTTTGCTCAAACACTTCGGAATTGCAACTCTCGAAGGTTTTGGAATTTCCGATGGCGAAGACGACCTTATCGCTCCGGCCGGTGCAGTTCTCGAATATCTTAACGAGACGCAGAAAACCGCACTTGGCCATATCAGGAGTCTGAAAAAAATCGATAGAAGGGAGTACCTGCAAATCGACCCTGTCTCTTTGCGAAGTCTCGAAGTTCTTCAGACAATCCGCACCGAGAACTATAAAGGTTCTCTGCTCGGCTGCATCGATGAAACAATTACCGGTATGGGCGGCAGGATGTTCCGCAACTGGCTGTGTATGCCGCTCTGTGACCTGAACGAAATTACGCAGCGCCAGGATGCAGTTCAGGAAGCAAGAGATTGTGAAACCGAACTGCTCGACATTCGCAGACTTCTGGCAAATATTGCTGATACCGAACGCATCGCGGCTCGCATAAGCACGTTCCGGGCTGTGCCGCGTGACTTTGTCGCACTCGCGGCTACATTGCGGCAAATACCGAAACTGCGTCAAATACTTGAGAAGTTCCACTGCGAAATGTTTGTGCAACTGGCAGGCCGGTGCGACAGTATGGATGAACTTGCAGAACTGCTCGAATCGGCAATTGAGCCTGAGCCGCCTTCTCATCTTCGTGACGGCGGCGTGATACGCTCAGGTTTTTCTGAAGAGCTTGACAAGCTTCGCTCGATTTCCCGCGATGGCCAAAGCTGGCTCAAAAACTATCAGAAAAAACAAATCGAGCAAACCGGGATAGCGAATCTCAAAATCGGCTACAATAAAGTTTTCGGTTATTATATCGAAATAAATCATTCAGCCTCTGATAAAGTTCCGCCTGATTATATCCGCAAACAGACGATAAAGAATGCCGAGAGATATATAACAGAACAGCTTAAAGATTACGAAACGCAGGCACTCAGTGCGGCGGAAAAATCCATCGAGTTGGAGCAGCAGCTTTTCGACCAGCTTCGCGCACAGGCC
>CAYSHS010000232.1:0-5752 GCA_964430845.1 uncultured Pirellulales bacterium
ATGCACGATGTGTTGCTGACGCAAAGTGCGAGCATCGGCGGCGGTGCCTGCGATGCGATCTGTTTCCAGGGTATTCCCGAGTGTGCAGCCAGGATCTGGCACTACCGGAGCGGCTTCCGGCTCGAACCGGTATCACAGGCGGTGGTATTTGTTAAAAACACGGAGCGTCTTTCGACCACAACCCTTTATGATCTGAGACCGGGGGACCGGATAACGGTAAGCAATACGACTTTGGAAATTTCGGATGTTTGAATTGTAGGGGCCGATCCCCGATCGGTCCGTGGGGATGGAATTCAGTTCAAAAATGCTTTTGTATGAAATGATTTTATGTTATCCTTACATTTAAGTAAGGATTAACATCAAAGGAGGGTGAGATAATGATCACAAGTACGATCACATCCAAGGGGCAAATCACGATACCCAAGAAGATAAGGGATATTTTACAAAAATTCCTTCCTCAAATGCGGATTTTTGAAAAGACTCATTACGAAAAATCACAAAATGGAATCTACCAAAGCATCACAGCAGGTATTGCTTATGACCATTCGAATACTCAACAGCGATATGGCGTGCTGTCTGCTAAATTACAGAAATGTTTTTAGAAGAATTAGCGATTTTTTAGTGTGGCTGAATCCAATGCTGCGAATGCGGCAGCTATTAACTATAATCGAACCACAGCCTGCAGTCATTAATCATGTCTGCGTAATCCAAAAAGAAAAATCTCTCCATCCTTTTCAGCAGGCAAAGGATGAATATTTCAAGGTATAATCCGGCCCTATTTGCCATATATCATTTTATCCGGCCCGACGTTCGTAGGCCTGGTAGAGCAGGTCGAGCTCGGCGGTTTGAGAATTGTATTGCTGCTGGAGCTCTGCAAATTGAGATGGATTTTTATATATGTTTTCATCGCCGAAGCGCTCTCGCATACGGGATAGCTCGTGCTCGAGGGCGATTATCATTTCCTCGATTTTTTCTACGGAATATTTATTGAATCGTTTCAATTGCTCGGGAGTTTTTTGCTGTTGTTTTTCAGCGTTGGAAGGTCTGCGTTTTATCGAGCCTGAAGAGACTGACTTTTCTTTTTGCTGCTTAGCCTCCAAACGCTGCCTGACTAATGAGGCATAGTATGAATAGACAGGTTGTATATTAATTAGCTCTGTCCTGCCGGGGCAGCGATTTCCAAGCTCGTCTATACCCATTACTAAGAGTTTATCTATGATACTATCCAGGAAGTAGCGGTCGTGGCTTACAACAATCATTGCTCCGGTATAATCATCGAGTGCATCCTCGAGCATTTCCCTGCTGGCAATATCCAGGTGATTCGTAGGCTCGTCCATTACAAGCACGTCAGGCTCGGAAAGAACCAGCTTACACAGCATGAGTCGGTTTTTCTGTCCGCCGCTTAAATCGCCGCAATACTTGAAGACATCATCACCCGAAAAAAGAAAAGCGCCTAAGCGGCTGCGGATTTTTTCCGCAGACAATTCGAGATTTGCGCTTGATGCCTCTTCCAGAACAGTCCTTTCGGAATTCAGCACATCACCATATTGGTCGAGATAACCTATGCGGAGATTTTTGCCCATGCTGATAGTTCCCGCAGATGGTTCCATCCGACCAAGTGCCAGGCGCAGAAAAGTGCTTTTTCCCGTTCCATTCGGGCCAGTGATACCGAGCCGCTCGCCTTTGAGTATATCGAGTGACAGGTTTTCGAAAAGAGTAAGCTCGCCGAAGGATTTGCCGAGATTCTCGCATCGCAAAATCAAATCGCTGACAGATTCATTTTTCCCGAATGAAAAGCTGATGGTTTTTTGGTCTGTCGGCTTATCGAGAAAATCAGGATTTTCCTTTAGCAGCCTGTTAAGCTGTCTCTTGCGTCCTCGCGCGGTTTTACGCATTCCTTCCTGGTCTTTGTTCCTTGCGATAAAGTCCCTCGTGCGGTCGACCATTTCGACCCGCCTAACGTGCTCTCGCTGCCGCTGTAATTTTAAAGTCTCTTTTGTTTGTATGTAAGTACTGTAGTTCCCTTTCCAGACTTTCGCTTTGCGATTTTCAATCTCGATAATCTTGCAGGCTGTTTTGTCGAGCAGGTGCCTGTCGTGACTGATGATAACAGCGGCACCATTGTAGCCGGTAAGAAATTTTTCCAGCCATTCCGTTGCTTGTATATCAAGATGGTTGGTTGGCTCGTCAAGCAGCAGGAGGTCGGTTTCGAGCATTAAGACTTGCGCAAGGCCGAGTCGGGATAATTGTCCGCCGCTAAGTGCAGAGGTCCTGGCATGGTGTAGTTGTGCATCAAAGCCAAGACCTGCCAGAGTTGTCTGGATTTTTGTTTCGTATGCGTAGCCTCCGGCTATCTCGAAATCGTGACAGAGCCTGTCGTACTGCTGCATCTTCGCTTTTAATTCGGAGCCATGCAGTTTTTCCATTTCGAACGTGACATTATGAATCTGCTGCTGCAATCTGACCATTTGCTCGACTCCAGCGTGCATTTCTTCGAGAACAGTCCGTCTGCCGCTGAAACCGGCCTCCTGGGGCAGGTAGCCGATTCGCAGGCCTTTTTGCTTAATCACCTTTCCCATGTCCGGCTGAAGCTGACCTGTGATGAGTTTCAGAATCGTGCTTTTCCCTGTCCCATTGGCTCCGACCATACCGACTTTCTCGTTAGGGTGAAGCTGAAGCTCCAGCTTGTCCAGAACCACTTCCGGACCGAAGGATGCATGAATATCATTTAATATTACAATAGACACTAATTTATGTCCTGTTATTACTTATTTGCAGAATTTACATCAGGAAACTGTTTGCCAAACAATCTGCACTGTACAGAACTATCTTATCGTCAGATGCCTGAAGATTCAAGCTCTGTAAAAGATGAATATGAGTGCGGCAGTTTCAAAAATAGCCGTAGCCTGGGTTTCCAGCTTATACATACACGGGCAAGATGTGCCCGTGCTATGGTGTTATTACCAGGGAGTATGACAGCTATAGTGACGATAAAACAGACCTATCGCGCGCATCGCGTAAATGAAAACCATCTGAACAGCAAAATTAAATAAAAAATAAATCCATGTTTCCGAAGGCTCTTTTGGATTATACTGTTTAGCGAACATCTGCATGAAAATCGCGGCTGCAAGCAATATAAATATTACAACGTAAGGAATGAAATCACGAGCGACCTGCTTTATCAAATAATCAGTACGCAATAAAGTTAAGTCCTTACCTACCGCTACGTTCATTATAGCGGCAGGGAGCAGGAATAATCCGAGCAAGACCAGCGCATGTAAGATAATGGGTATTTCCGCAAATGTTTTCTCGAATACGAAAAAGAGAAGAAGAGATGGCAAGCCTGCAGCCAGGAATATAATGAAGAGAGTATATAACGATTCGAAAATTTTCCAGACTAATCCGCGAAATCCATCGAGAATCACTTCCGGAAAATCTTCCTGGTCGAAGCCTGTCGAATAAATTATCTCCCTGTAATACCAGAATAAAAATCCCCATGCAATTCCTCTGCAGAGCCAGCCCAGCGGGACATAAATATCGATGGCAAGCGACTGGCCTTGTATGAATATACTGAAATTTTTATTTGCAGTGAAAAATTTGAAAAAAGTAGCAGTTAAAATGAACGCCAGACCTGTTATATTTTTCGGATTTAAGAAAATTTTCCAGTTGTCGATTAAAGCCGCACGATAAAATCCCGGAATAGGCTCGCTCTTTGCCTCTTTAGGAGGCTTGATTTTTTTCACCTTTGAGTAGCTTTTGTCTGGTATTACAAAGCTTTGCCCGCAATTGGTACAGTGAGCACGCTTGCCGATGTGCTTATCGGGAAATGCTATCACCGAATCACAATTAGGACAATTAAACTCTATCGTCATATTTTGTAAAAGTGCCTCGTAGCATGGGCATCTTGCCCATGCATGTACGGGCAGGATGCCCGTGTCACATTAATCGCGCTGCATACAATCGACAAACGTTTTAAGATTATTGCACCATTTTTTCGCTTCGAGCAGGTCGATTTTATCTGCTTTGACAAGGTCGGAAAGGTGTTTTTCCATCGTTATCATTTTTTCATCGGGCTTGTTCCTTGTTTTTGTTTGTAACTGGGAGTACATCTGCTCGATTTTTCCTGTCCTTATCAGGTTGGCACAGGCGTAATTATTATTTAGAATTTCCATCGCCACGATTCTGCCATCGCCGGCTTTCTTCGGTATAAGTTTTTGGCTGACAATATATGCCAGTCCGAGCGATAGCTGGTTTTGCACTTCCCCCTGCCTGCCTTCAGGGAAGTAATCGAGAATTCGTGTTACTGTGCCTGTCGTGTCTCTCGTATGAAGCGTGGAAAATACAAGATGTCCCGTCTCTGCGGCCATGAGTGTCATCGATATAGTCTCGGCGTCGCGCATCTCACCGACAAATATTACATCCGGGTCCTGCCTGAGCATTTCTTTCAGGCCGCCTTGAAATGAAGAGACGTCCCTGCCGACTTCACGCTGAGATATGATGGAATATTGCTGTGGAAAGATATATTCTATCGGGTCTTCCACAGTCATAATCCTGCAAGCGGTTTTCTGGCTGATTCTGTGAATAATCGCTGCGATTGTCGTAGATTTTCCCGCTCCCGTAATACCTGTCATAAGGATTAGCCCATGCTTGCGTGCAATCATGTCCTCCCAAACATTATTCGGAAAACCGATGTCTTCGACCTTCGGGATATCCAGTGAAAGCGCCCTTATAGCCGCCGCCATACCGTCGTTTTCCATGAATATATTTATGCGGAACTGGAGGTTGCCAAGCCTGTAGGAGCAGTCAACGCTGTGGTTGGTCTGGAATTTTTGCATATTTCCCCTGGTAAGGAATGGGAAAATCAGCTTTCTTGCCATATCGTCCGTTACGTTCGGACCTTTGAGCTTTACCAGGTCACCATCGATTCGATAGGCAGGTGGGGCGCCGACTTTTATATGTAAGTCCGAGACTCTCATTGCACCGCGTTTCTCGAAATAGTCCAGCATATCGCGCATACTAAGCATCCCATGCTCCGCGGTCGGGTATATTTTCACTGAATCTGAATATTCTTCAGACATATCTGCCTCCAAATAAAAATAAGTCGCTCCTGAAAGGTTTTTGTTAATAAAAAATCGAGTATTTTAGAAACTTTTCCGGAAAACCTTATCAAGACAGTATATCTTCAGAATAGCCGCGATGCAAAAGAAATTATATCAATTGTATTTTTTCTTTCCAAAGTATGCCTTTTCTCATTTTTGCAAAAGTTCAGTTAGTAAAATTCCCTGAATCCCAGCTTCGTTAAAATAGTCTTACACTCCTGGCCGATAAGGTTTTTGAGCTTGTATAGTCTCTGCTCCTGAATTTCAAATGAAGAATAACTTTCAGATTCAGGCGAAATAGTCTTACAGCCGAAAATGATAAATATCAGACAGAATAATATCAGGATACAACTTAAGCGATGTATCTTATGATACGTATTCCTGTAATATTTAATTCCCATACTAACTATAGTTTAAAATAATCCGTGTTAATCGGTGTCTAAAATTTAGAATACAGAATTCAGAAAACAGAATACAGAAAACAGTAGAATTAGATTAAGATTGCCACGTCGGCCCATGTGGCCTCCTCGCAATGACAAACTATATAATAAATCTGTGTCCATCTGCGTATCTGCAGTTAATGTTTTTATCCTGTCTCCTGTTTTCTGTATTCTATAAAGATTTATTCTAATCCTAAAATGCTTTTTCTCTCC
>CAYSHS010000233.1:0-5748 GCA_964430845.1 uncultured Pirellulales bacterium
TTTCTTTGTTGAACTGTCGGGAAAAATATCGTATAATATATGGTTTAATGATGATATAATACAGCGGGTAAGAATATGAAGAAATTTGATATTAAAAGCTATCTGAAGAAACAATGGAAAGAATGGCGTCTATTCGTTTTTCTCATACTTTTTGTGGTAATACCTTTCAAATCATCGCTTGCAGACTGGAACTGGGTGCCGACAGGCTCGATGAATCCTACAATTCTCGAAGGCGACTTGATTTTCGTGAACAAAGTCGCTTATGACCTTCGATTCCCGCTTACACTGCATCGAATTGCAAAATGGTCGGACCCGAAGCGCGGAGATATTGTGGTATGTTTCTCTCCCGATGACGGCGTAAGATTGGTAAAAAGAGTCATAGCGCTGCCCGGCGATACTGTATCAATGATAAATAACAGGCTTTTTATTAATGGAAAACCCCTGGACTATACACAAATTGATGAAAAATACGAAGAATATTTATCCGCCAGGCTCAAAAAGAGCAGCTATATGCTTATGGAAGATTTGGATGGTCATTCTCATGCAGTGATGAGCTTCCCTACAGTCGATGCGCAGCGCAGCTTCGGGCCGATACCTGTACCGGAACATAAGTATTTTGTTATGGGAGATAACAGGGACAATAGCAGGGATTCGAGGTCGTTCGGTTTTGTCGATAGGAGAAGCATTGTAGGAAAAGCAAAAGGCATTATTACTTCATTCAATATCAAGGATAAATATCAGCCCAGGTTCGGGAGATTCTTCGACTCACTCCAGTAATACTATTTTGTGTAAAGATAGTACTCTTAATTGTCATTTCAATCTTGTCGAGAAATCTATTTAAAAGAGATTTCCCTTCGTGATTTTGCGTTTTCCGCCTCTGGCGGACTGCAAGCGGATTCCGGTCGAAATGACAAGGGCGTAAATTTTATTCACAATTGGTATTATTTCATTTTTTGCTCGTTGAATTTATTTTTGATGCGGCAACATAGATATTGTCGGGTGCAAGAGCGACAAGACGAAGGATACCTGAAGCGTTTGTTATTCCTTCCCAAATTTGGTCTGAGGATAATTCTGCAATTCTTTGGAAAGCAAACATATCATTTGCCAGTTCGAGAGTCTTCTGTGCAGATTTTTTTTCGAGAGGTAACTGAATCGGCGGCATACTCTGGCCGTCAGGACGAATCTCAACGTATAATTTCAGTGCGCCTTTGGGTTTTTCAACGTTCCAGTGCCAATTGTCATCGCGACGTTCAATCTTGTATTCAAGAGGTTCCGGCATTCGAAGATTAGTTGCCGGATCACCGAGCAGAGCGTATAGCAGGATATGGTCGCGGCGAACTTTTTTAGCATCCACTTTTTCGATTGAACTTTCAATATTAAGGAGCAATGCTTCTATTATGATGTCACGGCTTCTAATAGCCTCCTTTTGAACATCAAGCCATAATGTTCCCAATCGTTTATTGGCAGGATTTACCTGTCCTGGTCTGCGCAGGAGACATACACCTGCGAAGTAGTTCGTCATTGGATGGGATACTGTAGTAGCGCCGATTGTTGCAACAGGACCTGCTGGCATAAAGAGCAGTGATTCCGCAAGACAGTTTCTCAAAGCGTTGAAATTGCCGCAGTTACATGCAACAATCACAGTAGGAGGAGCAGGTTTTCCTTCGGCAAGGATACCGGCAGCTTGATTAGCTGTATAACTGAGATGCTTTCCATTGAAATTCATTCCGAAGAAACTTTCAATAGAACCATGTCCCATGAAAACACCAATTAGGCCGCCTTTTTTCAGTTGTTGAGTGAAAGTTACCGCCTGGTCTTCCGGCCAGCCGCATAAAGGATGAGTCTGGTTACCTGCGATTATCCACGACCTTAACCACTTGGCTCCTTTTGTGTTAATTGTTTCAAGAAGAAATTGAGTTGTCAGGCTATCAATTATCGGTTGAAAATCAGCGGAACCTGTATAAATTGGCAAACGAAGGTCATCCAGCGATGGTGTTCTGTTTTCATAGGCCAGAATCTTGGTAATAATCAATTGCAACTGTTCTTTTGTTCGGACGGGAAGCCGACCGACAGGGACATCTGGAATCAAATCGTTATCTAAATCACCTAAAATTGAATCCGAGGCAAATTCTTTTCCTTGTGTCACCTGCCACTTGTAGGATTGGCATATACCTGATGGGATATACCATGGCTCATTCTCCATGTTGCGCTGAGAGTCACCAACTATAAGAAGAAAGGAAGGTTTTTGCGGCAGGGCGGTTATTGCTTCAGAAACAGATTCTGTGGAAATAATAGTTTCGAGACCTTCGCTCTGTCTTTTTTCTGCGAGCGGCTTTAAGGAGTCTATAAACATTGGTTTTGTCACTACTAACCAGATAGGCTTGGGATTGGTATTATCTTGTGCAAAGCAGACAGAAAAATTGAATACATACAGTAACAAATAAAAAGTTAAAGCTGCTCGAAAAAAAACTTGTACTGTTCTTGATAGTTGAGAAAAAAACAATCTGAAATTTCTTCCGGGCACAGCATTTTCCTTTGATTCTGACATTTCGTATTTAAATGCGAAAACGCAATTTTCACTAATATAACCAGGATATTTTCATTTATAGACGTTGAGAATACGAGTTCGTTATAATAATTTCCATAAAAATCTGAAACAATATGATGTTTTGTGAAATTTTCACATTGTGTTAGCTCCTTCCGGCTTCTGATTACTGCTATATTTTTATACCGCCTATAATCTTGACAATCGCGGGTTTTTTATGTTTATATACATCTCATGTTGAAGCGAATCGTCACCATTGCAGAGTGATATCGCATGATGGTTATATCTCTGGCTCGAGCTGGCAGAACAATCTCAATGGAAACTGGGTTTGCCTTGATTGGAAAACCGGACAGGTTATGTACGATCATAAATGGATTGGAAAAGGTTCAATTATTTATGCTGATGGAATGATTTATTGTTACGAGAAAAGGGAAGGAAATCTCGCATTAGTTAAGCCATTGACGGGAAGATTTGAGATAGTCAGCAAATTACAGATTAAGCAAGGAACCGGGGAGCATTGGGCACACCCGGTTATTTGTAATGGTCGGCTTTATATTCGAAGGGGTGATGCTTTAATGGCATATGATATAAAACAAAGGTGAAGTCACACGAATTATTAGAGGGGAAAAAGAGATGGATATCGTAAAAGAAATTGGTAAAAAAGGCTTCGATGCGTCAAAGATTGCAAATTTTTATCTTTTAATCGAATTTTCTTGCATCTTTTAGAGCAACAGATTAGAATACCGGTTTTAATTTTTTGATAATTTAAGATATTGCGCGAAGCGCAAATATGAAAGGGTGTATATCAAATATGCTCACGAAGCAGGAAAAAACTAAAATTGTCGGTGATTTCGAGATTCATCAGGGAGATACCGGCTCACCGGAAGTACAAATTGCATTATTGACCAGGCAGATAAACGACCTTACAGAGCATCTCAAGATTCACAAGAAGGATCATGCCTCCAGGCGCGGCTTGCTTAAAATGGTCGGGAACAGGTCAGCGCTGCTCAAATATGTGCATAAAAAGGATGTTAAACGCTATAGGGACATAATATCCCGACTCGGTTTAAGAAAATAATAATGGAATAGCGTAAAGCGTATAGCGTTTGGAGTTTGGTGCAAGAACAGCTAAACCCCGAACGCTGTCCGCTTTACGCTAAACGCTAATTAGAGGTAGCTTATGTTTAAAGTATCGAGAGTCGAAAGACAAATAGGGGGCAGAACTCTGTCCATAGAAACCGGAAAAATCGCGAAACAAGCGGATGGCGCCGTAGTTGTCCAATACGGGGATACAGTCGTGCTTGTAGCTGCTGTAGTAGCTCCGCCAAGGTCGGAAGATGTGGATTTTTTCCCGTTAAGTGTGGAATATCGCGAGAAGCAAAGTGCCGCTGGCAAGTTTCCAGGCGGCTTTATCAAGCGTGAGGGAAGGCCAAGCACAAAGGAAACACTGACATCCCGGCAGATTGACAGGCCGATTCGTCCATTGTTTCCTGAGGGCTATTTTAATGAAGTTCAGGTTATTGCAAATGTTTTAAGTGCGGACAGGGAAAATGACCCTGATATTCTGGCTATGATTGGCGCAAGTGCCGCTCTTACAATAAGTAAGATTCCTTTTCTTGGTCCTATCGGTGCATGCAGATTGGCCAGGGTGAACGGTGAATTTGTAATAAATCCTACTCATAAGCAGTTAGCAGAAGCTGATTTGAACCTTCTGCTTGGCGGTCGCAAGGAAGCGATGAATATGATTGAAGTCGCAGCAAAAGAAGTGTCTGAACAGGTTGTTGCAGATGCTATCGCACAGGCACAGATTACTGTCGGTGAAGTATGTGATTTGATTGAAGAGCTGCGTCAAAAAGCAGGAGTGGAAAAAGAAATTACACTGTTTGAAACCGACCAGCAGCTTTACGCGAAAATCGAGTCTCAAATAGCTGATAAACTTTACGAATTAAAGCAGGTACCAGGCAAACTGGAGCGTAATACGGCGGTGAAGGAGCTTTTCGAGCAGGTTATAGCAAGCTATTTCCCGGGCGAGAACGAGCCTTTGGAAATTAAGGACGAATATGACGAGCCTGTAGTCGAAGAAGGTCCTGACGAGGGTGTGCCGGTAGTAAATGATGACATTAAATATGACAGATCGATGATTAAGCGGATTCTTTCTGATATAGAAGGTAAAATTGTCAAAAAACTGCTGCTCGAAGGTAAAAGACCTGATGGCAGAGGATATAGTGACATACGACCGATTGATTGCGAAGTAGGAATTCTGCCTCGTAATCATGGCTCGGCATTATTTACACGAGGCGAAACACAAGCCCTTGTCAGCGTTACACTTGGAACGATTCGCGATGCACAGATTATCGACGGTTTGCAGGATGAGTACGCTCAGAGCTTTACTCTGCATTACAATTTCCCGCCATTTTCAGTAGGCGAGGTCAGGCCGGTTCGCGGCGTTGGACGAAGGGAAATCGGGCATGGCGCCCTTGCAGAAAAAGCGCTTGAAGCGGTCAGACCTCCTGATGATGAATTCGCATATACAATTAGAATTGTTTCGGATATTACAGAATCGAACGGCTCCAGTTCGATGGCTTCAGTATGCGGCGGCACATTGGCTCTTATGGATGCCGGTGTTCCGATTAAAAATCCGGTAGCAGGCATTTCTATCGGCCTGATAAGCGATGATAGCGGGCGTCATGAGCTGCTTACTGATATTGTTGGCGAAGAGGACCATTACGGCTTGATGGATTTTAAGGTTGCCGGAACTACTAAGGGAATTACAGCGATTCAGCTTGATATCAAAGCCGAGGGACTTGATCATAATATTATGGTCGAAGCTCTTGAAAGGGCAAAAGAAGCACGCCTGCAAATACTTAAAAAGATGCAAGAAACAATCAGCACGCCGAGAGCTGAATTAAGCATATATGCACCTAAACTGGTCAGTATTGAGATTGATCCCGAGCTAATCGGAAAAGTAATCGGCCCGGGCGGCAAGATGATTAAGAGTATCCAGGAGCAGACCGACACTACAATCGAAGTCGAAGAGGACGGCACAATTTATATAAGCTGTCTTGGCGGTGATGGTCATCTCAAAGCCAGGGAAATGATTGAAGCACTTACACAGCCCCCTCAGATTGGGAAGATTTATGACAATTCGAAAGTTGTTTCTGTCAAGGAATTTGGGGCTTTTGTGGAAATTACTCCAGGCGTTG
>CAYSHS010000234.1:0-5701 GCA_964430845.1 uncultured Pirellulales bacterium
ATCGTTTTAAAAGAAAGAGGTTTCGACAATGTCTATGATTTCAGTAAGTCCAACGGGAGAAAAATTTGAAATACCTCAAGCCGAACAATATTCAGCAGAATTAAATCGCGTTGAAATGCTTGCAGGAGCGGCACGAAATGAAGGTAAGGAAATTGTTGTTGTGATGGGAGTTGGCTTTGTAGGTGCGGTTATGGCGGCTATTATCGCAGATACTGTTGATAAAAACAGCGGCAGGCCGTCCAAATTTGTAATAGGCTGCCAGAGACCGAGCACAAGAAGTTATTGGAAAATACCATTACTAAGCAGGGGGCAGTCGCCGGTTAAGGCTGAGGACCCTGAAGTTGGAGAAATGATTGCACGTTGCGTGCTTGAGAAAAAAACATTAATTGCAACTTATAACAGCGATTGTCTTAAGCTTGCAGATTGCGTAGTAGTGGATGTGCAGTGCGATTATACTAAAAACGACATTGGAAATATGCGAACAGGTAAAGCTGAAATGGCCGCATTGGAAGCTACAATCAAGACTATCAGTGAAAAAATTCCTGCACATTGCCTAACGCTTATCGAGACTACTGTCGCTCCCGGAACGACTGAATTTGTAGCCTGGCCGATTATGAAAAAGGCTTTTGCGAAACGAAATATACAAACTGAGCCGCTCCTGGCGCATAGTTTCGAGCGGGTTATGCCAGGCAAAAATTATGTGGCATCTATTAGAGATTTTTGGCGGGTTTGCTCAGGCTGTAACAAGCGGGCGAGAGAACGCGTGGAAAAATTTCTTCGCGAAGTTCTGAATACCGATGAATTTCCGCTGACTGTTATGGATCGACCGATAGAGTCGGAAACAACAAAGATTGTCGAAAATTCCTATCGTGCCGTTACATTGGCTTTTCTTGACGAATGGAGTCTTTTTGCCGAAAGAAATGGTGTTGACCTGACTAAAGTTATCAAGGCGATAAAAGTTCGCCCCACGCACAGTAATATCATTTTCCCGGGTCCGGGAATTGGAGGTTATTGTCTGCCCAAAGATGGCGGCCTGGGATACTGGGCGTACAAGCATATACTCGGATTCGAAGATGATATTTTTAAGATTACTACAACAGCGATAGATATAAACGATACTCGCGGCTTACATGCTGCTACTTTAGCAAGAGATGCACTGCGAAATATGGGACAGCAGGTAGCCGGAGCTTCTATTCTTGTCTGCGGCGGAAGTTATAGGCAGGATGTTGGTGATACACGTTACAGCGGCTCGGAATTGATTGTTCGCAAATTAACTGAAATGGGAGCCGAAATGCGCGTACATGACCCATATCTCGAGCACTGGTACGAGCTGGAGAAACAGGACGAGTATCCTTCTCCCGGACATTCACTGGCAAGATTTTTCCGCAACCAGGATAATCTTGTAAATATCAGGGTGCAAAGCGATATTCAAAATGCTATCGTCGGAGTAAAGGCACTTATTTTAGCTGTGCCGCATAAGCCTTACCTTGAGCTTGAGCCTGATAAAATAGTCGAGTGGGCAGGTGCACCGTTGGCTGTGATAGATTGCTTCGGAATACTGGATGATGATAAAATAAGACGATATTTTGAGCTTGGCTGCGAGGTAAAAGCGATGGGCAGGGGACATATCCAGAGAATAAAAAAGCAGGTCAAAAAGACCGACAAAGAAAGTTCATGAATATTGATGACCTAAAGAATAAGAAAATTGCTATTCTTTCACCGATAGCATGGCGCACGCCGCCAAGAGCTTATGGTGCATGGGAAACTGTCGCAAGTAATATTACTGAAGGTCTGGTCGCTCGTGGGTGGAACAACGTTACACTGTTTGCTACGAAGGATTCTGTTACAAAAGCTAATCTCATCGGCTGGATAGAAAAAGGTTACGAGGAAGATAAATCACAGGTTCCCCCGGTCTCATCGTGTCTGCATATTTCAAAAATGATGGAGCAGGCTGACAGGTTTGACCTGATTCATAACAATTTCGATTATCTTCCCCTCACTTATTCGCGGCTAATTAATACACCTATGCTGACAACTATTCATGGCTTTTCCGAGCCTGACATTTTGCGGGTTTATTACGAGCACAGGGATAGTTTCTATGTCTCTGTAAGTGATTCTGACAGGGACCCGGAATTACCCTATCTGGCTACAGTTTATAATGGGATCGATCTCTCGAATCTTACCTTCAGAGAGAAGCCGGGCGATAAGCTCGTTTCTTATGGAAGGATTCATAGCGATAAAGGAACACATCTGGCGGTTGAAGTTGCAAAGAAAAGCGGCAGAGACTTGATTATAGCAGGCATAATTCAGGACCAGGAATACTTCGATACTATGATTAAGCCGCACCTGAATGAGTCTTCAATTCAGTTCATTGGGACTGTTGATCCCATCCGGCGCGACTCGCTGCTTAAAGAAGCTTATGCAGTCCTTCATCTAAATACAATCCCCGAACGTTTCGGTCTTGTCATGGCTGAATCCATGGCCGCAGGCATTCCTGTTATAGCAATGGATTCAGGTTCCTGTCGTGAAGTAATCTCGGACAAAGAAACAGGCTACCTCGTCAACACAATTGATGAAGCTGTCGAAGCGGTTGGGAAAATCGATAAAATTGACAGAAAAAAATGCCGCAAGCGGGTTGAACAAAACTTCACCATAGATAAAATGGTTCAAGGCTACGAAAAAGTCTATGCTGAAATATTTATACGACAAAAGAAAAAGTAACAAGGATGTAAAAATGAGCAAAACACTTGTCACGCGATATGAAGGAAATCCGATTTTAACGAAAGATGATATTCCTTATCCTGTTCATACTGTTCACAATGCGGGTGTTACTAAATTCGATGGAAAATATATAATGCTGTTTCGCTCGCATCTCGATACAGGCAGGTCGATTATAGGAATAGCTCAAAGCAGTGACGGTTTTAATTTTAAATCAGGATCTGAACCTTTTATGACTCCGAGCAAAGAGCCTGTTTTCCGGGAGTACGAAGAATTCGGAGTCGAGGACCCTCGTATAACATTCCTGGAAGGTTCTTTCTATATAACCTACAGCGCATACTCGCGTCACGGCGTACGCATAGGTCTGGCTAAAACTGCTGATTTCGAATCTGTAGAGCGAGTTGCGTTTATTACACAGGCTGATTATAGAAATACTGTAATTTTCCCGAAGAAAATAAATGGTCGTTATGTAAAACTCGACCGGCCGCATTCTGATATATGCCCTTGGTCGATTTGGATAAGCTATTCACCCGACCTGCGTCACTGGGGAGATTCAAGATTGATTATGAAACCGGTTCCTTATCACTGGGACGAGATGAAAATAGGACCGGGCGCACCGCCTATTCGTACGGACAAAGGGTGGCTGAATATCTATCACGGTGTATTCCCTACAATGGAGGGGCACGTATATCGGCTCGGTGTCGCACTGCATAAGCTCGATGACCCGGCGCAAATTCTCGGGGTAAGTGACAGGTGGATTTTGCAGCCCGAAGACCCATGGGAAGTGACAGGGTATGTTCACAACGTCGTTTTTACCTGCGGCGCAGTACCCGAAGATGATGGAACATTAAAACTATACTGGGGAGGGGCCGACAAGGTAATGTGCGCAGGCACTGCGATAATCGATGAGCTTGTGAATATCTGCCTGACCGATTCGCGACCAGCGATATAGGAATGGGAAATGTCAGATACTACAGAAAGCAATAAGAAATTAAAAGATAAAGTTCTCACAATAGCAGGAATTATTATTTCCCTACTAATCGTGATAATTTGTGCAGGTATTATAAAAAAGACGTCAGCCAAAATAACATGCGGCAGAAAATTAGCCGGCCTGTCAACAGCAATGATGATTTATACTAACCATCATGACCAATTTCCCGCTCCAGAAAAATGGTGCGATTTATTAATTGAGGATTACGATGCAATTCCATCAGACTTCCGCTGCCCAGGTGTAAAGGAAGGACCATGCAATTATGCTCTCAACAAGAACATAGCAGAACTGGGAAAATCTGAACAGGTTGACATTGTTCTGCTTTTTGAAACACATCCAGGCTGGAACCAGGTTGGAGGACCTGAAATATTAACAACAGAGAACCACAATGGCGAGGGATGCAATGTCGCATTTATCGATTCGCACGTTGAATTCGTCAAAACTAAGAATATTAAAAAACTCAAATGGAAGCCCGACTGAAAACCTATATAACATTAAGACAAAGGTCAAATAAATGAAAAATAAATTCTTGTTTTATGCTATTATCGTGCTTCTTATGACTGTTTTTGCAGGCGAGATGAAAGTTTGTGAGGCTAAGGCAGATGAAATATCCACTCTTCCTGTAAATTTGGAATTTGTTGAAGAATGGCCGGAATTATCCCCTGAGGATTCCAACCTTCCTAAATTAACCAGGATGCAGATGATTAGCGAGATAGAAAAATCCCTTAAAGCACAGCAGGCATTGAAGTCCTGGGAAGCAAGATATAAAATTACTTCACATCAGTTTGAACTGCAGATGAGAGATCATAAAGTTCCCGAATTTACTACTTCTTCAAATATTCGAATAGTTGCTAATGTTAATAAATGGTCATACGAAGAACAGAGTGACTAAAAAGGAGATGATCAAAACTCTAACCATCAAATTTTTACTGTCTCAAATGGCTGGAAATTATTCTGGATATGGATGGATAAAAAAGAAGCGCAAATTACTACTGATAATAAGCGTGTACCTTCAGGGCTTTCAACGTTTTGTGATTTTCGTCAAATCAGGAAAGGTTTGTATATTCCTTATAACATGGCTTATACAACATATTTAACAGGTAACCAGAGTGAAAAATAACCTAATAAGTTTCAGGAAACACAAATAATCCTTCATGAGATTGCATTTGACAGGCAATCTCTCTTGGGGAAAAACATTTAAAAAGTACATGGTTTTCGGTATTCCTACTGAAGTCACGATTGGCAAAAACGGCCGTTTTGAGGAAATTGATAATGAAATATTCGGTACGGAAAGCCAATGGTTAAAAAATCTAAAAGACTAAGAAGCTCTAAGAATTTGGTTCTATAGCAGATTTCGAATATTAAAAATATATTCCTGATTACTCAAAAAATATCAAAAAATATTTTTTTAAAAAAGGTAAATTTTTTGTTGACTGATATATACATAGAACTACAATGTATAGTAGTGCTAAGTATTTGTTAAGGAGAAATGAAATTGGCTCTATCAAAAGATTTAGTTGCGGCGTCAGCGGCGCCTTTGATTCTTTCTATCCTTTCAGAAGGTGAAAGTTACGGCTATGCGATTATTAAACGCGTCAGACAATTATCGAATGACCAGATTCGATGGGCTGACGGCATGCTTTATCCTGTATTGCACAGGCTTGAACAGCAGGGCCTGATTGAATCATACATGAAAGATTCAGAAGCAGGCAGAAAGCGCAAGTATTACAGTCTTAAAAACAAGGGAGTTGGGATGCTCAAAGAGCAGAAAAAGCAATGGATGACGGTTAATTGTGTTTTGGAAAAATTGTGGGTGAAAAAACCAGGTATGATATGAGGGAGCACTGAAAAAGATGTAATACCAGAAAAATAGAGTTGATATTTACAATTAAGGAAATGAGATGAATACTATAGTTAAAAGATATTTATATTGTATTGTTATTTTTCTTGTTGTTATATTATTTACATCAATACCATTAAGAGCAATCACAA
>CAYSHS010000235.1:0-5658 GCA_964430845.1 uncultured Pirellulales bacterium
ATTGACGCTCTAAGAGTCGGCGCCCGTGCAGGAACAATCATCAAAAATACAGCTATTACTATGATGCAGACTGCTGCACGTCCCGGTTTCATCAAGCCAGCTATTTTACACATCCACCAAATCATCCCTATAAGAATTACCATGTGCAAACCGGAAAGACTGATATAATGCAATAGTCCGGTTTTTCGAAAAGCCTGGTATGTGTCATCGTCTATGTCGCCCCTGTATCCCATGAGTAATGCCTGCAAAAGTCCGTTACCTGAATTTTCTTCAGGTAGGTCGCCTAATAAAGCAGTCTCTGCGATTTGTTTTATTTTCGTTTTAATAAATGTAAAAGTCCCTGCAGAAGAGCTGTTCAGAACTATAATTGCCTTGCGTGATTTTATCGACGCGCTGATATAAACGCCATTTTTTGCAAGAAAATCCGCGGTATCGAACTGTCCCGGATTAGTCGGACGCTTGAAAAAATCGAGCCAGCAATATGCCTGAATGTAATCCCCCTGTGCCAAATCCAGCACAGGCTCTTCGACACTTACACGCACTTTTCCTGCCGCTTTTGTCCAGCCTGAAGCTGTTTCTATTTCTGTAATTTTAATATAAAAACTGCTTCCAGGGTCGGTTGGCAAAAACTGAGAGAATTTCCAGTCCGGGTACTTGTTAATATATGGCTGGGTTTCGACATAGCCTCGAATAGTTGCCATGACAGGCTCATCGGAAACGAAGTTTCTAATATCATCTCGCTTCGGCTCAGTGTAGCTTGTCAGCCTGATCGAGCCAAGACAAAGAAAACATGTAAAAGCAAGATATGCAGAAATATACCTGCTTGAAGAAAAATTGCTCTTGAGAATAAACAAAACAATAGCGGCTATTGTTAAAAAAATAAGCAACAGCAACCAGAAATAAACTGGTAAATCGATGTAGTTCTGGATGAAAATCCCTCCAATTAAGCCCGTGGAAACAAAAAGCAGGGGACTCGTCCCAAAAATTTGCTCATGTGACGGAATACCAGCCAGATGCTTATCAATTTGAGCTAATTTCCCCTGGATATCATCCATTTGGCATCAATTTACAAAAATATATAAACACAAGGTATTTTTGATTGTTTATCTAAAAAAAATTAACAAAAAAGTATATGTACAGACTCGTATATGAGTATATTATGCAAAGTCGGAAAAGGAAAAGTAAAAAACAAGCTATCAGGCGGGACGAGATAAAAAAGTCTATAAAAAGCCAAAAAAGCAAATAAATTCGATGAAAATTGGGCATTTTAGCGGACAAAAATATTTTAAAAAGTGTAATTTATCTATTAACAAGGGAAAAAAATGTTGTATAATTGAAAAGTATGAAAAATGTGCAGGCTTTTACATTACTTGAGCTATTGGTAGTGATTGCGATAATCGCCATGCTGATTTGTATATTACTGCCTGCAATGCAATTAGCGAAGGACCAGACATACGAAATAGTATGCCGTTCAAATCTGCGACAATACGGCATAGCACAAACGCTTTATCTTGACGACTACGATGATTGTTATCCAAATCCCTATCTTTCCCTCGTATCGACGGAAGAGCCGGTTCCCGGGTATGAAAGATTTTGCAGATGGCATGATCCGACTTATCCTCCTGACGGCCCATTCTGGCCCTATTTGAAGAACATAAAAGCACACTTGTGTCCGAAATTCGGGAGTTTATCCAGGTTTTGCGGACAAAACCATCCCAGGCATAATCCTGCCATAGATGTTGTTCCCATGTATAGTTACAGCATGAACGCATTTTTAGGCCAGAAAGAAATTGCTAATAACAATGGAATTATAAAGTCCATGGAAATAACAAGAAACAAATCACAGGTGTTTTTCTTTTCCGAAGAAAATATGTGGCTTCGTCCCGGCTCTGACTGGGTTCTTAATGATACTGCGCTCTGGCCTAACGGGACTGACTGGTTCGGGACTTTTCATAACGCGCCGCGTTCGGACCTGAACAGCGGGACAGTAAACGCGGTTTTTGTCGATGGTCATACCCAGAGTGTACGTTCAGCTTTGAAAAAGAATCCAGACGATAATTCCGAGAAAGAATTCGGGATATTTGAGAAATACGGCTGGCCTCACAGGTACCCGTACAGATCAACGATACATTGATTTTTCCCGTTAATCCGTATTCACCTCGAAGGTTTTATATGTTACATTTCCAACGGAATCTGCGGCTTTTATTGTCAGGACATGGTCACCTTTCGGAAGGTCTTTTTCAGAATCGACAGCGATTGTAAAATCTTCTTTCTTTGTATCATATACAAAATCATCCGGTACCGAGCTGATCCAGTCTTTGTTGCTGTCGATTGTATATTCGAGCTTACCTATCGCACTCAATTCGTCTGTTGTCTCGATCTTGAAAATCTTTAATTGGCGATTATTTTCATGCGAGGCTGTTTCATTAACTTTCTCGACAACCGGTCCTGTATTATCGATAATAATCGGCTCACTGACTCTGCTGCCTGTTAATTTAGTCGAGGTTGTATTGCTTCTCTCGTCGCTTGCTGTAACTCTGATTTCATATCGGCCGTCCTCGACCGTCTTGCCATCCCATTCAAAGGAAGTGGTCTCAAGCTCATCTGTCAGCTCTATCCAGCTTGTTCGCCCGATTTTTCTAAAATCGATTTTATAAATCAAATCATCCTCATTGTCATCTTTTGTTCTGAATGTTATTCTTACTACTCCTTCTTTGCTGCCTGACTGAATCCTGTTAAAAGTTACAGACTCGACCTTAGGTGCCAGGTTCGGGACGGTGCTTGCAACTGCGATTTCTCTTATAACAGGAGATACGGAGCCGTTGGAGCTTTGCAATATAAGTTTATACTGGCAAAATCTTCCAAGAGGACATCTTAGTTGTATCGGTCCGGTCATTTCTATCGGCTCTGTCCATGCAGAAAAGGTCGGGTCATTTACATCTTTAACGTTTCCACTGCGGGAAGCGGCTTTTACCTTGCATCCCGGCGGAATATCCGCTTCGAGCTGCAGTTTTCCCCACTGTGCAGGCTGCTCGGCATCAATTAAATCGGATATATAAACTCCTTCCGAAGCGACACCAGGGCCTAAAATAATTAATTTCGCGGGATTGGCTGTACCGATATAAATATCATCTCCATTAACTGTAATTGCTGTTATTTGTGCGGCCTGCTTGTCTTCATAAATAATTGACTCCTGCTCCTGTGACGGGTCAATGCTGTAAAGCTGTGCATTGTTTCCGGTCCCGACAAGCAGATTGTTGTCCTTTTGTGCCAGGCAGAAGAAAACTGCTGATTCATCGAAGATATCAGTGACAAAGCCGTCTTTACTGATTTTGTATATATTACTGGCAGTTCTTGACCTTGCTCCCCTGATAACGGGAGGTGTTCCCTGCGCCGGTTTTGCAGGGCTTGATTCTTTTATATTTGCAATCTCGAGTTTGTGTCCGCCTTCACTTTGAGAATTTAATCCGGTAGAATTTCCGTTTTCATCATCGTTTCCATCTTTATCTTTATCCTGCTCGTCTTTTTCAATTTCCGGTCGTCCTGAAGGAGGCTCTTCCGGTATGGATGCAGCAAACTTGGTCTGTGTTTGGACAATCTGCGCCGATGTCGCAGCTGCGTACAACACTGATGCTGTGTTGGAATCATTATCGGATGGCTGGCTTTTTGATTTCGACATGAACAGAAGCGATGCAATTTCCGGCTGCTCGCTGTCATACAGCACAGATGCTTCGTGGCTGCGCAGGTTTATTTTATAAATCAATCCTCTCTCGTCACTTCCGGCGTAAAGAAATCCGTCCTGACCGGCCAGGAGAGACAAAATATTTTTATCCCGGCTGCTATAGACAAGCTGAGATTTTTTACCGAGCGAATCGAGCTTGTAAATATTTCCCTTCGGGCCTGTGCCTAAATATATATTTCCGGTATCATCGAGCGTAATTGCGTATATATACTTTGCATCGTTCGGCTCGAAAACAGTCACCATCTTATCACTATCGAACCTGCAGAGCTTGCAGGTTTTGCCGCTTATGCCGACCAGCAGCCTGCCTGATATATCAGTATTCATCGCGAAAATATGCTCGTTTGTCAATTGTTCCTTTATTACAACAGGCCGGCCTGTCTCCGGCTCTTCATTCTTCTTTTCTGAAGCTCCTGCCTCTGCAGGGGGATACATTTTTGTTAGTTTGTTAAGGCTGTATTTATAAATGCTCCCATTTGGGCTTGTCCCGAAATACACGGACCCGCCGCTGACGACTATACTGTTAATCGACCACGCATCGGCAAAATCATCGAACCGTGTAATAACTTTTTCCTCGGACAGGCCAAGCTGTATCGTGCCGCGAGAGCTGATTATCGTATTTTCAGTCTTGCCTTTTAATAAATCCGAGCTGCTCGAATGGCGGGTAACCTTGCTGGTTACCGCCGGAGAATACGAGCTAAATGACAGGCATAATAAAACTGCAATTATTATTTTTACATTTGCGAAATAGTTAATCTTCATTCTGCTCCCGTTATTTTTATTATAAGTTTTTATTCTTCTACGGTTATTTTCATAACTTTTTGATTTGTAATGACATCACCGGTATAAATACTTTTCTCAATCCAGTGCTGATATGGTTTAACACTTAATCCTCTTTTTTTATCCTGAAGTATTAGCGCTTTCGTAGCAGGCAGGTCGGGCAGCTCAGCTTTTTCGAGAGTGACACCACCGCTTGGTAAAACCAGGACGAAATATAACCTGTCCCTTGGTATATCGAGAGCGTTATGGATGGCCTCAATCAGGTCAGGGATGTTATCCGCTGTGAATTTATAAGGCGCCGCCTTGGATAGAAACTGCTCGTATCCATTCGAGCCGCTTATGATTAAGTCGTATGTCCCTGGTTTCAGATTCTCAGGTATTTGTATGTTTTGGTGGTATTTCTTCTTTCCCCCGAGATATGACTCGACAATAACACCTGCATCAATTATATCACCGGCTTTTACTTTAGAGCTTGATAAATCCACCGCCCAAACACCTGAACTGATATTTTTCGGCTTAATGCTGATATCGCAGTCGATGGAATTGATATCAAGTTTTTTAAATGGATTGTCCATTAGAAGAGTAACAACCGCAACACATTCGCCAAGCATTTCTTTTAAACCGACGTCTGTCGAAATATTTTTACAGGATATAACCTGGTCGCCCTCGATTCCGATATTGAATTTATATTCAATCATGTGCTCTGTCGGCAGGTCGCTTGACTTGAGAACTGCACCGTTTATGGCCATTTGCAGATACGCAGGAGTAACAAGCTCATTACTGGCCAACTTACAATGATAAGTTCTTACCTGGGAATCATTGCAATGTTCAACGCGTATTGTTAAGGGAATCGTCTTCGCAGCCGCCCCGATATGTCCGATAACACCATTGGATTTATCTACTGTTAGCGAACCTACGGTATCAAGTACGGTAGCCACTTTAAATGAGCTGGATAAATTAGAAACGATGGTATGCACTTTTCCTGTGGCCATAGGCAAATCCACTTTGCCATAGCCAAGAAGCATGTGACCGAAACCATAGACTTTATCACCTATTACCTCAGTTACCGTACCCATTGTCGAAAGTTTGATATCGCCGCTGACTAAAGGCACACCAAGACAGGCTCCCGGAGCTAATTT
>CAYSHS010000236.1:0-3601 GCA_964430845.1 uncultured Pirellulales bacterium
TCGATGTTGTATGATCTCTCATCTATATCGACAAATACAGGCTTTGCCCCGCAGTGAACTATAACATTAGCAGTTGATGCAAATGTGAAAGGTGTAGTTATCACTTCATCGTCTTCTTTTATTCCAAGAACTTTTAGAGACAAGAATAAGGCCGATGTACACGAATTTGTTGCCACTGCATTTTTGCATCCGACATATTCTGCAAATCTGTCTTCAAATTCTATTGTTTTATATCCCAATGACAGCCATCCGGATTTTAGAACGTCTATCATTGCATTTGTTTCGTCTTCTGTTAGATAAGGTGGGCCGAAAGATATGTTCATTTTCATTGTGCCTTTCCTTCTGGAATTAGGGCGTCTTTTAAGCCCTTTGTGATATAAGTCATAGCATTTTCACCCGTATTAAAAAGTAAATCAAGAACGGACATATATGGGGAAAAATCACCATATAACTGCGGGTAAGCGGGATGATTGAATTTGTACCAATACAAATTTATTTGCTCCTGTCTAAATTTCTCGATTTCTATGTAATCCTCTGCCGCAAGACCAGAAACATATTCATCAGCTCCAATTTTGTTTAATATATTAATTAGGCGATCGGTTTTATTACCATCAGCTTTTAGTTCGGAAGAAAATATGAAGTCTGGATTATGTAACCCCAATAACTCTACGATTTTTTTTATCAAGAAAACATCTAATTCAATAAGATGGGTCCATTCCATATTATAAACTATTTCAAAGATTGGAATATAGTCTTTGAAGAATGGCGATTTACCGTAAGCATGCTTTAGAGACTTCAAATGTTTTTGAGCCCAAGATATGTCATTGTTAATTCGAATTTCATTTATTCTTTGTCCGAATTTACTAGTTACAGGAACTGAAAGCCAAATCCAATTGTCGTTTGGCATCTTTATTTTATTTCTTCGCTGCCAAGAACGTTCAACGAATTGAACGTCATCATAAAAGACGAAGACATCTGCCAAATCAATTAATCCAAAGTATCCCATCCAAGGGATATACATTGGTTGTAGAATTACTGCCCTCATAATTTCCACCGTGAATCTTTGTAGACATACATCGTAAATTCCCATAGCGGGAAGTCATGTTTCAATGAAATCCACCTGCTTAAATTGTTCACACAAAATGATATTGTATCCCCAATTGAACAATAGTAAAGGGTTTCATCTTTCCAGTCAACATATTCGGTTATAGCATTAAAACTAATCCCTTTTTTGCACAGAGGCCAGAGCTTTTTTAGAGTTGCTTTTATCCATGCATCATGAACTTCTGGTTTAGCGTCGACCTTAATATAGAAAACTCCGCTGATTAGAATATAATCAAAATAACCATTATAATTTGTAGTATCTTCTTCTATGACATCTACAATTTTAAATTCAAATTCTGGATTCTTCTTTTTTGCAACCTCTATCATTTTTTCTGAGATATCCCACCCATGATATTCACAATCTATATTCTGCTCTTTCAGGAAATCAACTAACATAGCGTTCCCACAACCAAAATCTAGCACTCTCATGCCATTTAAATCGTCAATCTGTGTCAGAATCTTGAATCTTAACCATGCCTTCTCTTTTCCTCGCCAGTGTGCTGCTTCTGGTGTGTTGGGGTCATGTTTCATCAAATGGGTTTCATATTCATTTTTTACTCGGTCTGTGTGTTCCCTCAACTTCTTGTGTTTTGTAGGAATTTTAGTCACCATCCTCTATTCATTCATCAAGGATTGCATAGCCAAATCCAGTCTTGCCATATTCATTCCCGCAATACAACATGAATTTTTGACCCTTATGTTCAAACACAAATGGATAGCAAATCATTTCAGAATCCCATCCTGATTCTGAAACATCCATTCCAACTTCTTCATCTTTTCTTACCCAGTGAACTCCATCATCAGACTCCCCATAGCCTATTCTATACCCCCTATCATCAATAGCATAGCAGTACCACATCTTGTAAATCCCTTCTTCTTTTATCACACAAGGACGAGCTATGCGCGTTTCTCCTTTATACTTGAAATCTATACATACAATTCCATCTCGTTTCCAATGAACACCATCCGTTGATTCTGCATATTTTATATGGTAGTGATACATTGGTTTCGCACTTTCTATTTCAAAACCTACTGCAGACCAATACCACATCCTCCATAGACCATCGTCTACTAGTATACATGGTCCTCCAGTATTATATTGATCTATATCGTTCCTGTCCATTATTGGAGCTCTTGAATATCTCTTGAACGTTTTTCCCCCGTCTCTGCTAATTGCAGAGCCAATAGAGGAGTAATATGGAACACTAACACCCTTCACCCATCCATTATAATACATGGAGTAGTGCGCATTATGTTGAATAATCCAATGACACCACACGGCACTATCGTCAAATAATCCGGGTTGACCTGACTTCAAAACAGGTTCAGGAGATGTAAATAGAATTTCTGTAGGATTCTTCATATCGATTTCAATGTATCCTGGCTGCGTTATGTTATCTTTATTTCTACTACCAAAGTATATTCGATATCTATCTCTCCCCAAGTGCATTGCAAAAGGAACGGATGCATGAGAGATTATCCAATCAAATTGTCCCTTCGGTTCGAATATTACACCCATTTTTCTCCATTTCATAGCGCACATCTCCCCATGGTTCATTTCAGTTCTTTATCATACACTGTTCGAAGTAAACCCGCTGGATGTCCTCCGTAGACGCCTCCTTTTTGGGTATCCTTTACTATTAGAGCGTTTGCACCTATAATGCATTCTCTTGTTACGGTTACACCATCATTTATTGTGGAATTCACACCGATAAAGCAGTATGGCTCGATTTTACAATTTCCAGAAATAACTGCATGAGAAGCTATGAAAACATGATTGCCAATAGTTGTATGGTGCCCGATATGGTTTCCGCTCCATACTATCACGTCGTTGCCTATTTTTACATAAGGTTGTATGACATTAGCTTCAAAGATAAAGCAGTTATCTCCCATTTCAACATTATCCCATACAATTGCTTTTGAACAAATGTAACTTATGAGTTCGTAGCCTTTCTCCTTAGCTTGGTTGTATTTTTCTTTCCTAATCTTGTTTACCTTGCTATACGCTATTGCCACAAACATTTTGAACTTGCTTGGCGGGTAACTCTCTTCAACGTCTTCAAAAAAGACAACAGGCAACCCAAACTTTGTTTCCGACGTAGCGAAATCCCTATCTACTGAAAAGGCGACTACTTCGTAAGGACTATCTTTAATCAAATAGTAGTATGCTACCTCTGCGAAACTTCCCGTTCCGAATATTATCACTTTTTCTTTCTTTTCTGATTCTTCATTTATCATCTAGCATCCACCTACATTTAGTTATGCTATTAATTTATGTCAATAAATCATAGATTTTGCTATAGAATCCTAGGAATTTGTCAATAGAATAAAGTTCTAGAATTCTGCTTCTTGCCTTTTTGCCCATTTCTTTGCCTATATCTGGATTTGTAATTAGATAAGCAATTCTTGAAGCAATCTCTTGCACATCATTATTCCTAAATCTTATCACATTGTCTTCCAAAACATGTCTTGGATCAGTAGCCTCTGAAACAATGAC
>CAYSHS010000236.1:3611-5590 GCA_964430845.1 uncultured Pirellulales bacterium
ATAGGTTCCAATGTTGCGAAAGAAAAACCAGGCATCTTGAATCTTAAGGGCACTATAACAATGTCAGCTAGTGCGTAATACTTTGGCATACTTGTAGCATGATCCAAAGCACCAAGAAATTCCACATTGTTATTCAGATTTAAATCATCAAGCAGACTTTGGAGCTCGCCCTTTAAAGGACCTTCTCCAGCGATAAGTAATCGTGTATTGGGATATTGTTTCACTACGTGTTTAAGTGCTTCAATTACCATATCTATTCCTTTGTTGAATGTTAATGAACTAGCTATCAGTATTATATTCTCGTTTCCATATTCATTTCTTAATGGTGATATTTCAACTGAAGGTGTAAATCTATCAGTTTCTACAAACATCGGATCAGGCTTTGCCTTTGTAATATGCTGAAGGTAGTTTCTTTTGATGTAAGGAAAATACGCTCTTGGAACAGTAATGACATCTGAATATTTTAGTGACAGATTGAATTGCCATCTTTGGAAAATGCTAGCTAAATCAAACAGTATGGCTCTCAGAGCAGGTTTTATGAAATTCCGTTTTCTAAGCACATCTTCGATTGCGGAAACGATTACTCTTTTTCCCATACGCACACATTCATAGCCTAATGGAAAGAAAAAATCAGAGCTAATGAGGTGGACAACATCCGCAGATTTGCATTCGTTTAGGAAATCTTTTCTTATGTCCAGAACATAGAATGTGTTCTTGTCTATGATATGGTGGTGTCGAGAACGATTGAAACGTAATTGACCGTTTTGTTTTACTTTGATACCTTCGTGTTCAAACTCAATTTTTTCGCGTTTCATTCCTCTACAAAATACTGTAACATCAAATCCCTTTTCGACTAAGTGTTTAGCAATCCTGTGCAAGTAGACAGATGCACCGCTTTGAAATTCAAGAAATGAGTAATAAGTAAGCATTACAACTTTTACCGTTTTGGTCACCTCCCAACATATTAGTCCCTCCAATTTTACCATGGTTTTATTTTCTCGCAAAATTATTCATCTTATGTTCAATTTAATTGAGCGATTCTTTGACCATATCTGTTTTAGGGCATGAAAAGCCATGAACCTATATATCTTCCTTACAATTTTTGGCTTATGACGATTCAGATATACCTACGTGCTGGACCTGATTCTAAATACGCTCCTTCTGGAACCAATGTACTCTTCCTCTTATATAAGCGAAGGCAACACCATTATCTTTCAGTACTTCTCTTTCATCATGTCAAGAACCTATCATGAGTTCTAACTATCACACACGACAATTACAATCAACAATTTACTCTCATCAGTTACTACCTCCAGTTTCCAAAGGATGTTGCTGTACTTCTGGAATCGTATGTTTCGTTACTAGTCCAGCTGACTTTGCAATTCTAAACATCCATCTTAGATCCATCCATTTCTTCTCACTGACACCCCAATACCCAACACTATGATCCCATACGTGATGATCCAAGCATATCCAAGCCCAACAATTCCAAACTCCATACTAAATACGTAACTCAGTCCCAAGAGAAGTACGAACCTAGCAAAGTTGAGTTTCACAATACTGTCGACCTTCATTCGGACATTCTGAATGGATATGAATAAAGCGTAAACAGCAACAAGGAAGCTTGATACGGCTAGTAATCTTAGAAGCTCGGCTGCGTCAATATAATCTGTTCCAAACAAACCAAGAAGAGGAGTTGCAAATAACCAGATGAGTATGGTGAAAGGAATCAAGAGAGAATACACAGATTTGAGAGCTTTAATCACGTTTCTTCTTAGGTTCTCTCCATGACTACCTTCTACAAAGAGCGAACTGCTTATCGAATCAGGAATTATTGTAAATAAGGTCCCAACAGAAAAAGCGATGAAATATTGAGCAGCTTGTTGTTCTCCTAGCAGATTCAGAACCATTATTGGTAGTGCTAGTGTGGGTACAGCGAGAAGAAAACTTGCTATGTAATTTCCTGATGAAAATCTGAG
>CAYSHS010000237.1:0-5562 GCA_964430845.1 uncultured Pirellulales bacterium
CAGCACATGATAAACATATCCACCTAAAGTAACTCGTTTTGCTCGCGACATAATCAGGAAAAATACATTATTAAACCAGGCATGTCAATAATAAATATATTAGAAATCGTACCGGGGATAATCTGGGGACACCATACCAATTTATTTCTCTTTTCTTATTTTTTTCTTTGGTTGTCCTGCCTTTTTGGGCAATAACATCCTGTTCAATTTCTTCTCCAATCTCAATACAAACTTCTCACTGCCGAGAGGTCTGCCTGTATATTCATGTTTACGTATTGTCTCGGCCATAAGAGAAATATATGCCTCGTAATCCTCGTTACTGAAAAAAGTCTCCTGGCGACTATTCCCTCGCTGCATAATATGATGCGAATAGCCCGAAACTACTATTCCTGCTAATCTTGACATAACGAAATATTACTACATTTACAATATCTTGCCAACAAATTAGTATGGTGTCCCCAGATTTCAGCCAAAGATAACCGAAATTCGATAAAAAAGTCAAAAAACCGGAACTTTCCTTCAGATGCCTTTGACCATAGAGACAAGAAACGATATAATATTCAATCGCTTTTTTTTATTTTCATGGTTGAAGTATAATGAAAGATACCAGGTTAGAATTACAATCTGTTCTGCGTCATTTGAAATTAACGCCGGCTACTCAAATGCTGATTTTAGCTGTTGTGGTAGGCTCTCTCGGCGGTTTAGGAGCAGTTCTGTTCAAAAAGCTGATTTTTTTCCTTCAGGCATTTTTCTGGCATACGCCGGACATGGCTCCGAATTCACTCCTGAACGTTGTATGGTATCACAGGCTGCTGATGCCAATGCTTGGCGGCCTGATTGTAGGACCACTGATTTACTTTTTCGCACGCGAGGCAAGGGGACACGGTGTCCCTGAAGTAATGATTGCTGTAATCACAAAAAACAGCATTATTCGTCCGGTTGTTGTTTTAGTCAAGACACTCGCTTCCGCTCTAAGCATCAGCACCGGAGGCTCTGTGGGACGGGAAGGTCCTATCGTACAAATCGGAGCGGCGATAGCATCAACTGTCGGGCAATTACTTCGTTTGCGTACTGCCCAGCTTAAAACTCTCGTAGGCTGCGGCGTTGCGGCAGGTATAGCAGCTACTTTTAACGCACCAATTGCAGGAGCCATCTTTGCCCTGGAGCTGATTGTTTCTGATTTCGGTTTAACTTCATTTACACCGATACTGGTTTCAGCGGTGGCTGCAACGACTGTAAGCCGGAGCTTTCACGGCAACATTATAGAATTCACTCTGCCGCACTTTAATTTGATATCTTCATGGGAATTTGTTTTTTATTTAATACTCGGCCTGATAGCCGGAGTTGTCGGTTTCTCTTTTTCCCGCTGTCTCTATGGTGCAGATGACCTGTTCGAGAAAACAAAAATTCCACAGTGGATTCGGCCTCTTTTTGGGGGCCTGATAGTGGGAATAATCGCTATTTTTTATCCTCACATTATGGGTGTAGGTTATGATACTATTCGAGTTCTTTTCGATAACCAGCTTACACTCAGGGTCATGCTTCTATTGGTCTTTTTGAAACTTTTTGCGACATCTGTCACAATCGGCTCAGGCGGCTCAGGCGGCATTTTTGCACCTTCGCTTTTCATAGGTGCAATGTTGGGGGGCGCTTTTGGAACGATAGTTAATATGCTTTTCCCTGATATTACCGCTTCGACCGGTGCTTATGCACTCGTAGGCATGGCCGCTGTAAATAGTGCCTGTACGCTCGCGCCGCTGTCGGCTATTATAATTCTGTTCGAGCTGACGGGTGAATATGGTATTATTTTGCCTCTTATGTTCACTGTTGTTATGGCAACATTTATATCGAGGAAACTGTCTCCTGAATCAATTTATACCGAGAAACTTCGGCGCAGGGGAATCATGGCGCATCATGGCGAGGACCTTAATATTGTTCGCGCTATTTCGGTTAAAGATGTGCTGCGTCACGATGAAGTTTCAATATCTGAAAATGCGAAGTTCGATGAGCTTGTCCGTCTTGCGCTGGAGACAAGACGGAATGTCGTTTTTACCCTGGATGATGAGCGCAGATACACGGGCGCAATACAACTGCTTGATCTCAAGTATGTTCTGAGCAGCCCGAAAGAGCTTTCTCTTGTTCATCATATTATCGATTTCAAGCAGGAGCTTCCTGCCGTATTGCTTAGTCAATCGGTGGATACGGTTGTCGATCTGTTTGCGGAGACTGGTTTTGACCGTTTACCTGTAACGAATTCTCAGGGTCGCCTGGTCGGCTCTGTTATTATGAGTGACATTATGCGCCGCTATAACCAGGAGGTGGCAAACCGTAATATCACGATAGAGCTTGGCGCAAGAATCCCTGCCCATGATAAATCCAACATGCTCCATATAGGCGGTGACAACGTCATCACCGAAATAGAGGTGCCGCAATGGATGGTGGGCCAGGCACTTGAAAATCTCAGGCTTCGTTCCCGTCATAACATTTCGGTTTTTCTCGTCAAAGGAAAGCAGGAAAACAGTGAATCACAGTTTGTAACCCCTGGCGCCGGTTATGTTTTCCGCCAGGGCGATACTCTTCTTATTAGCGGCTCGGAAAAAGACATTGAAACATTAAAGCAAAGCACTTCAGCTTATTGAAACAACAGCTTTAGTGCCCCGTAAATAAAGAACAGGCCGAATGTCATAAGCAAAGCTCCGCAAATAGCAAGGATTTTTTTATAGCCTTCCAGGCCGAGAAGAACAGAGCCTTTGAAGCTTGCCCAGGATAGAAGCTGAAGCCAGATTAAATCGACCGACCAGTGGACTGTCGCGAAAATTGCAAAGGCCCATATCCCGAATCCTTTAGCTTCGTTTGCAAGTCCAAGACCTACCGTGGCCCACCATAATAAAAAGTATGGATTGCTTGCGGTTAATATTATTCCTGCCACTACAGGTTTGCCTTCGATAGTTCTTGAGTTTGTATTGATTTGGGATTTCAGGCCGGAGAAGGTTTGAATCGCCATCAATATTAAAAAGATACCACCCGCCAAGCCAATTGCGATTTGAACTTTTTGCATCTGAAAATATTTATCCATCCCCAGAATAATAATAACCATCAGCGGAAATTCTATAATGCCGTGACCTATAGCCAGAAGCGTTCCAGCCCAGCGATTATGTGTACCTGTCGTGATAGCGGTTGCTGTAACCGGTCCCGGCTGAAGTGCTCCACTTATTGAGATAACAAAAACTGAAAATATAAACTTCAGAAATTCTATAATGTCACCAGTTTATTCACCGATAATTTTAACTAAGACTCGTTTCCTTCTTTTACCATCGAACTCACCGTAGAAGATTTGCTCCCACGGCCCGAAGTCGAGCTTGCCTTGGGTTATCGCGACAACCACTTCCCTGCCCATAATGCTGCGCTTCAGGTGCGCGTCTGCATTATCCTCGTACCCGTTATGGCGATATTGCGAATAAGGTTTTTCCGGTGCGAGCTTTTCGAGCCAGACCTCGAAATCGTGATGCAGTCCCGATTCATTGTCATTTATAAAAACGCTCGCTGTAATGTGCATCGCGTTGCAAAGCAGAAATCCTTCCTTTACGCCGCTCTCGGCAAGACATTGCTCGACCTCCGGCGTAATATTAATATATTCGCGTCTTTGCGATGTATTGAACCATAGCTCTTTTCTGTAACTTTTCATATTCAAATTCTCCATGTCATACAAAATCAGGCAAATTGTACCACGTTTTGCATGAAACGGGAAATCTATCTTGAAAATTAGTTAATCCGGTCATATACTGAAAAACAAACCCGGAAATTATCGGGAAAAACTTCCATGAAAAAGATAAATCATACAAAACTGCTTTTCACTGCATTTACTCTTATTGTAATTGCTCTGCTTTTTTTATGCGATGCAAAGCTTCAGAAATCAGAAAATTACCAAAGCTCACAATCTTTGAAAGGTAATTGAAAATGACAAAAAAAAGCCGCATTAAAATTATATTTGTTTTTTTTATTCTCATATTCCTTTCAGCCGTCCTTTATTTCAATAACCATAAACATAAACGGGATTTAGGATGGGGCAAAGGGCTACTTTCTTTATCAGAGAGAAAATATTATTCTAATCGTGCCGAACGCATTATCGAATACTGGGGGCAAAAAACCCCAGATAAAGTCAGGACGGAAAGAGATGGTCGATTAGGCGAATCTTATAACGCATATCTTGTTGTCGATTTAGATAAAAAAGCTCTCTGGGTTGAGGAAGATGGTCAAATTGGAACAGAAAACTATATTGCCTTTCCTCCAGATACAAACTGGACCTTTTATCATGTTACTCCGGATGGTATTAATGAACTCATAGGACGAACAATGTTAAAAATTAGGGGGACGGGCACTAATCGCCGCACACCTGAGAAATTTTATCTTGTTGGAAGTGGAAGCAAAGGTTCTTTGTATTTCGATATTGCTACAGAAATGCCACATGGTGGTTACCGTTCAGGCTCATTTGTTATTCCAAACGAAAAAATATATATTCCAACGGTAAGTGTAGATAAAATCTATCCTTCATTAATTGTTACAGAAGATGAATATAAACAATATAGCGATACTTTATCTGACTCAAATGCTGTAGTAGTAGAAAATGAAAAAATTAAGGCATGGAATAAAATAGAAAAATACCTGTATATGGAAATTGAAAGACAGTTTCCTAAAAAAGGTTATAAATTGAGAAATATTTCGATTGAACCGGGTCCGGATTTTTCTGCGGCCCGTGCTCAAATTAGTGTAAGAAAAGAAAGTTTCATAGATAGAATTAAAGGTCATATAGACTCGATTCTTATATATCAAAATATTGACCACATTGGTAATGATATCTGGTATGCAAAAAGTATCCCTTCTCCCTATCCTGATCCATCGAAAACAGCAAAAAATAAACCTGTGCTTGATATTGAATTTCTCGCAAGTCCAAATGGATTTATTAAAGGCTCGAAACGTGAAGAGCTTCTAAAAAAAGGGAGAGAATTTCAAAAAGCTCCAGCAATCCCGGAATCCAAATGGAAGGCAACTTTACCTGATGGTACAATAGTAGAATTTCTTGGAATTCGCGAAAATAGAAGCAGAGATAGTCTTTGGTGGGGGCCTGATGGAAGCTTAATTGATTACATACCCAATTACAATACAAAGCCAATGGATAGGTTTTTTAAATTAAGAATCATCTATGAAATGGCCTGGCGCGTTACGCCGCATGGTGGGCTTCCTTATACGCTTGAGAAATGTACTGATATATATGGCTCTAATAGTATTGATGATAGATATGGATATGTATATAATCCCGACCATTTTGTTGAAGGCTTCTATTTTGAGCCATCTCGTCAGGTTACTACAATGAAAATAGGTTATGGTGGTTCAGGCTGGAAAACAGCTTTAGAAATTAAAGATGAAGAGGGAGAAATAAATTTTCTCGATAAATACCAAGTCATGATAAAACCACCTACAATTGAGCAGGATAAGTTAGTTATTCATTGTTATTATAACTATAGAGCTTTATTGAATTACGTGACTGATTTTGCGATTGTTGTT
>CAYSHS010000238.1:0-5548 GCA_964430845.1 uncultured Pirellulales bacterium
TATGCACAATAAGCTCTATCCATTATTAATGAATCCGGCAGTTATATTCTTCGGTCGGAATCTCTCTAAGATTTCCAATAGCGGGTCGAGCCTGATTGTTGTTTTATAAACCAAGATGTTTTCCGGGATTTTGGTGCCTTCTTTCAGGTATTTTTCATTAATAGCAATTATGATTTTTTGGTTTTGGAATTGTTTTAATGTCTCACGGCGGTTTTCAAGGTATTCAGGAGTCCAGAAACCTACTATTTCCATGAGGACTTGTGTGCCGTCATCGTGTCTGAATGTAAAATCGGGAACAAATGTCTTCTGGTATTTATGGAGTATTTCGCCTTCGCGGATTAGCTGCCAGCCGCAGCGTACGTCACCGAACTTCACTGCGAAAGATTCTTCCAGGCTCGAATCGAACTCCCGGGGCGAAGGCAAATGGCTCGTGAATCCATCCTTGTCGGAAAGCATTAATCTGGCGGGTCTGTTCCATGGAGTTTTGACCAGCGCAGTTATTTCCCAGCTTTTACAGGCAAGCAATGCAGGCAGGAACCTGGCGAAATTGACCCCGTAGCGGCGTGATTCGTGCAATACCGAAGCTGGTCCCGTGAGAGTAATGCGATACCTGGATTTGTCAATGCGTTCGATTTTATGGAGCAGGTGCGCGAGCTTCGCATAACGAAGTATGGTTTTGAAATCATCCTCTGCCTGGATTATCATATTTTCTGCCCTGTAGAGACATGCCTGGAGCTGCGCGACGTTATATCGTGACAATAAGGCCTGGGCGTTCGCGTATCCCTCGAATTTTTCGAGTCTTTGATACTCTATTACATCACAATAAAGATTCTGCTCGATTTGCTCCCAGGGCAGGCCGGCGTTTTGTGCGAGCCGCGATTTTATCTTTTTCTGGTCATGCTCGAAAAGCCTGTCAGCGTGCTCGACAAGAGGATGGTAACGTGATGCTTCGGTAAAAACCTGCAAACGAAGTTTTGCTGCCCGGCCTTCCGAATCCGTTTTGTACACACTTGCGTCATCCAGTAATTTACAAAAAGCCTGAATTCTTCGAACAGAACAATCAGGCTCATTTGTAAAAATCGATTCGACCTGGCGATGCAGCCATAGTCTCTGCCTGCCAATGCCATCCCGATAAACGGAAAGCATCCTTTCACCATACTCTGTGTAATGGCGATGCGTGTTTTGTGTCAGGCGGTCGGGGATAGCTCTGCCTGCATTAAATTCTACGATGGATTGTTCGCTCGTAAGCATCGCTTTTGCGTCTCTTTCGTGAACGATGAACTTCTTTTGTATCTTCACAGACAACTTCATACAGCGTAGCTCTTGCGCTGCCGGTCTTTCTTAGTACACGTCCGAGCCTTTGTTTTGCCTGGCGGGTAGAACCCTGTCCCCCGATTATTACAGCTACTTTGGCCTCAGGCACGTCAACTCCCTCATCCAGAACCCGATTGGCAACGAGAACCTCGAATTTCCCATTTGCAAATCCTTCCAGCACTTCAAGACGCTCGCGTTTGCGTGTGTGCGATAGAATTGTCGGCACGAGAAACCTGCACGATACTTCGATTGCCATTCTGTTCGAGCCTGCGAAAACGAGAATCTGCTGTCCTTTATGCAGCCTGAAAATGTCTTCCAGGACACGCAGCTTCTCAGAAGCACGGTTTTCTATGGATTGTTTGAGGTAATAAGCCTTCTGCACATGACGAGCCTGCGGGTCTTTGCCGGACTCTTTGCATAAATCCTGCCAGTCGTATCCCGGCACTTCCCTGCGCCTGGAAATTATATAATGCTGAATCATCTTTGCGCACTGGTCGTAAGTTGCCTGCTCGCTGTCGGTCAGCGCAACTGGAATGCGCACAACATCAAAATCTGCTAAGGTCGAACCCTTGGCATGATGAAATGGCATATCATAAACAACGGGACCGATAAGCCAGTCAAGGTCCTTATGCAAATCATCCGAACGCTGGGGAGTTGCAGTTAATCCCAGTCTCATGGGAGCGGTGCTTAGTATCGCCGCCTCGCGCCGGTATTTGCCCGGCAGGTGATGCTCCTCATCGAAAATCAGCAATCCGAAGCCGGCTCCCATTTTTGCCATGTGGATATACGCACTGTCATAAGTTGTTACCGTAACAGGTTTTATATTGGACAGGCCATCTCCGACTATGCCGCTGTCGTAATCGAAAGCGTGCAAAATCCGCCTGTGCCACTGGTACATCAAATCACGGACCGGGGCAACTATAAGAGTAGCAGTTTTTGTTCGTGCCATAGCGGCTAACGCAACAATAGTTTTACCTGTTCCTGTGGGCATGATGATTTGTCCCCGGCAGCCTGAGCGATTCCAAAATGTAAGCGCATCTTCCTGTTCTGGTCTGAGTTTCGGTAAATCTATTTTTGAAAATGTTACGGACTGAGGTTTCATAACCTCATCTGAAAGGTTTTGCCCAAATTGTTCTGAAAGCGCTTTGGAAACAGCAGGATAGTAAATTGCATCACACCGCCACGAGCCGACTCTTGTATCCCACATCCAGATGGATGATTCACTATTTATAGGAAGCTGGTTTCGCACTGCACCCTTAAGCAGGATAGTTCCATGGTCGAAGGAGAGAGATGAGTGTTTATTTAAGTCTATTTTGTTCATAGAACTGTTATAAATAAGAGTTTTGCAAAAGTTCAGTTATAAATTAAGCTTGGAACAGATTTAGTGTCTATAAGTATCGAACACGCCCGAGAGGATTCGGACCTCTGACCTACGGATTAGAAATCCGTTGCTCTATCCAGCTGAGCTACGGGCGCTTATCTTCTAAGTCGTTGCAGTTTAACGACTTCTCGTGTTTATTGTCAACTGTTTTTTCTATCTGAGCCATGTCAGGCTTAAGTTCCTATATGAAATGGGCGATATAAATAATATCATTTCTAAATCGCTGTAGTTTAACGACTTCCTGAATATATTATTAATAATCTTTTCGTTTCCTAATATGATATTATCGGAGTATCTCAAAATTCCCAAAATCACCAAGCTGTGCAATTTATTAGTTGACAAAATAGGCAAAATTTGGTATTATATCGCTTAATAATGAAATTGATGGATTTGTAGTGAGACAAAACATTCATTTTGGGGTAAAATTTCATCTAAAAAGAGCTTGGAAGCTGCTTAATATATTTTAAAACTACGCAAAAACAGTGTATATTTACAGTTGCAATAGAAAAAAGTATATTTTTTTCCTGTGCAACCCACAGGGACGAAGTCTAACTTGATAATGCTTATATTTATGTATAGTTCGAGAATGATTATTAAAAATTCCTTAAAAAAGTAAGGATTGAATAACAGGTGAAAACGTATCTAATCATCTTTTTTGGGACTGTGCTGACAGCGATGCTGCTTGTGCCGGTTGTTTCACGACTTGCTAAAAGATTCCGTTTGGTTGATATTCCAGACCCTCGAAAGGTGCATCAAATTCCTGTTCCCCGCATCGGGGGAATTGTATTTTTAATTTCGACACTGGTTTTCGTGCTGCCTTTCTTTTTCTTAAATGACGAAATTGGCCGCTCTTTTCGGGAGGTGCAAACCCAATTCATCGTTCTGCTGGCAGCGGCTTGCTTTGTCTTCATAGTCGGTTTTATTGATGATTTGCGCCCCATAAAGAGCTATATCAAGCTATTATGTATTATTGCAGCTTCCCTGGCAATATGTGCCTCAAGTGCAACATTGCGTTCGGTTTCCATTGGCCAGTGGTATGAGCTTGAAACCGGCTGGGCTGCCTGGCCTCTTTCGGTGCTTTGGATTGTGATGATAACTGTGGGAATGAATTTTATTGATGGTCTTGACGGTCTGGCTGCGGGAATAGCGTCTTTCGTATGCGGCACAATTTTTCTTATTGCTCTCTGGAGCGGCCAGACAGCCATGTCGTTGTTAATGCTGGTTCTTCTCGGAAGTGTGTCAGGATTCCTGTTTTTTAACTTCTACCCTGCGAAGATTTTTATGGGTGATTGCGGCTCAATGTTTCTCGGTTTTATGATTGGGGCAGGAAGTCTCGTTTGCCAGGCTAAAACTGCAACGTTTGTTGGATTAGCTATACCCCTTCTTGTGCTGGGAGTTCCGATTTTAGACGCCGCATTTACTATGATTCGACGTGCAATACTGTACCGTCGTTCGGTATTTTCTTCCGAGATGGGACATATCCATCATTATTTACTGGATATGGGATTGCCGCAGTTGACAGCAGTTATTATTATTTATGCTTTGACAGCCATCAGTGCAAGCATCGGATTATTTATGCTTACTACAACAGGTGGCTGGTCTATATTCCTGTTTACAAGCGGCCTGATTTTTATTTTGGTGGTTTTCATATATCTGGGAGCGGCACATATCCGTGAGACAATTACTGCTATAAAGCGGAACAGGAATATAGCAAAGAAAATAAAAGCAGATAAATATTGTTTTGAAAATATACAGTTACGAATGCGCCAGGCTGCATCTATCAATGACTGGTGGGATTCGATTTGTATCATGGCAAAACAAATGCAGTTTAAAAACATGGATTTATGTCTATATAATAATGGGCATCCGATAAAAAGTTATTACTGGAAGCATGAGGGAGATGAGAATCTGACTGAATCAATAGCAGAGTTCATTTTACCGGTTTATCAGAAAGGACCGGATCAAAAATCGCAGATAACGCTGAAAACATCGAGAAGTGCTTTCCTGGAGGTTACTTGCAGACAAGTTGCTCTTTTAGGAAGACTTATGGATGAGTTTCCGCCGCCTACGGAGTTTTTTGAGATTAAAACCGATACAGAGCCTGAGCCTATAAAAGAACAAACAAAAAACAATGAGCTATTGATTGCAGAGAAACGACAGAAAATAAGACCTGCAGTTATACCTGCGGCGATTAACGTGATGGGTGTGCCGGTAGCACCATTTACATCTTATTCCGAGGCGATTGAGTGCATAGAAAAAATAATAGAATCCCGTCAAAAGTCGTTCTGGATTGCAATTAATCCTCAAAAATGTTATCGGGCCTGGCATGAGCAGGAATTGATGGATATTTTAAATCAGGCTGATGCCTGTATTTGTGATGGCATTGGTATGTCGATAGCTTCCAAGATTCTTAATGGGGTCAGCATTAGCAGGTGTACAGGCTGCGACCTTTTCTTTCAAACTATTTCTCTTGCATCTAAGAAAAAATGGGGTGTTTTTTTATTAGGAGCATCACCTGAATCTAATTCGAATGCTTGTACGAATCTTAAAAAAATATATCCGGAGCTTAGAATCGTAGGTCAGCATGACGGGTATTTTAAGGATTCTTCTATCGTTATCGAAAAAATTAATGCAAGTAATGCAGATATGCTTTTCGTAGCTATGGGTTCCCCGAAGCAGGAATACTGGATTTCACAGCACATGGAATCTATCAAAGTGAGTTTCTGCATGGGTGTAGGAGGCAGCTTCGATGTTGCTTCAGGTAACCTGAAAAGGGCGCCTAAAATTTTTCAGAATACTGGTACTGAATTTCTCTATCAGCTTATTACTGAGCCGCGAAAGAGATGGCCGAGA
>CAYSHS010000239.1:0-5536 GCA_964430845.1 uncultured Pirellulales bacterium
TTATCCTTTATCTGGGGATACCTTACTAATTAATTGTGATAGATAAAATCAGTGTCTAAAAAAAGAAAACAGAATACAGAATACAGGATACATAAATAAAAAAGTGTTTATTCGTGTTCATTCGTTGTTTCTCTAAAGTTGATTGAAGATTGCCGCAGTCGTCCGAAGCGTCCTCCTTCGCAATGACAGAGTCAATTTTAACTTTAGGCATTTTAGCTCAATTTAGGCACTTTCAACTTATTTCCCTTGACATTTGGGCTGGAAGTTTGTATAATATATAACAAAATAGAAAACAGAAAACAGAATACAGACTGAAAAGTAAATAGTGCTTTGTGAATTGTGGATTGAGAAAAGAAGATTGCCGCGACTACTTCGCTGAAGCTATGAAGTCTCGCAATGACCGGGCTTCGCCCCGGCAGGCATTTTCTGCGTCCTCGTCGTAATCTGCGGATAAAAAATAGTAAAAATAATCGAAATTTATGATAAAATTCTTAAAAAATCGCGAAAAACTGCCCGTTTTTCTTACAAAATCATGCTTATTTTAGTGAAAAATCGTTGCAAATTTGGGTTTGATTGTAAAAACAAAGCCAATCCGCTCGCCTGCGGCGGGAAACTCTAAGCACAAAATCCTAAATCCGAAACAAAATGAAAAACTTAAAAAATATCTCTGAGTTCTCTGTGGCATGGAAACTATTTGTGAAACAAAGCCAATGGTAATATAGGTAATTTGGAAGGTTGAACAAGATGACTTATTAACGCACAAACAAATTTACTCATATACTTATTTGAAAAAACAAAGCCAATCCGGCGTCGCTTGAAAGCTATGCCGTGACAGGTCCGACGTCGCCAATCAGTCTTCGCTTTTAGAGCTTCGCCCTGACAAGTGAACTACGCCGGGATAAGTTTGCCTGAATGGACTAATAAATAAGGGAAAATCCAAACTTTTCCAAATTCTGTAAAAAAATATATGCAAAAAAAACTTGACAATTTTGGGAAAGAGTGGTAATTTTCAAGTTTAAAATTGCTTTAGCTTGTTTATGGATGATAACCTATTTTTAAGGAGATACAGAAATGAGATATCATGTCGGCTTATTCATTTTAATCAGCATTGTCGGATTGACTTCCGTTGGTTTTTCACAGGCTGCAGGCAGCGGGCCGGAAGCACCGGCTATGACGGCGCCACTGGTGAGCGTATCTAATTCACCGGCCTATCCTTATGATGCGGAGATTACAGGTGATGATGTAAATATACGTTCAGGTCCCGGTACAGCCTATTACGAGTGCGGCAAGCTATACAGGGGTAATAAGGTAAAAATCGTCGGCGATAGGGATGGTGTATGGTCGAAAATAGTGCCGCCGGCAGGCAGCTTTTCCTGGATTGCAATGCAATATGTGAAAATCGATCCTGCAAATCCTTCTATTGGGATTGTTACCGGAGACGATGTTCGGGTCTGGGCAGGCTCTGATTATTATAAACCTGAATCTTCTCCAAGTCTCCAGGGAAAACTCAATAAAGGTGAAAAAGTTAAACTGCTCGGAGAACAGTTAAATGATTATTATAAAATAGCAGTTCCTTCTTTACCTGATGCTTATTTGTGGATAAGCACACAATATACGAAACCAATTGCGCCGGATGTTCCTGTTACTCATCCTGCCGTCAATCCGGTCAATCCGGGTTCAGTTGCAGCAGCAACAACCGAAGTTGCTGATTCCAATGCAGCCGAGGTTGTGGAAGTGCATGAGCTTACTCCGCTCGAAAAGTATTATGAGCTGCAAAAGGAAATGGATGCTGAGCGTGCCAAACCTCTCAAGGAACAGGATTACTCAGCTATTAAAGAATCGCTTCAGGAAATTGTTGATAATAAGGACGCAGGGAAAGCATCCATTTATGCAAAAGCGATAATTGACCGTATTGAAGGTATTGAGCTGGCGTTGGGTGTAGATAAAGTTGTAAAGCAGCAAAATGAGCAATTGAAGCAAGCTAATGAGAAAATAGAAAAAGCTCACGCGCAGAGACTTGAAGAGATTCAGAATCTGGGCAGGTTTGCTGTCGTGGGAACACTTCAAAACTTCCTCATTCTCGGCTCAGGAAATTATCGGGTCGTTGATGAGTCTGATAAAACTATATGCTATGCCGTACCGAGTCAGAAGGCTTCCGGTAAAGATTTAAGTGCATTTATCGGGAAAAAGGTAGGTTTGGTCGGAATAATCGAGCCTTATAGCCAGACTTCAAGTGCTTTAGTTAAATTTGATGAGGTAGTGAGCATTGAATAAACGAGTTATTGTACAATAAAAAAGTTGTAAAAAATCACTCCGCTAAAGGAGTAATAAGTGCCTAAAATTAAAAGTGTCTAAGGCTGGGTTAGTTGCTTTAGACACTTTTCTTTTATGCCAATTCGTTGGAAATAATGGTGCTTTTCTCCACTCATTTTTTGAAAGCAGTCCATTTTTCTTTGCTTTTGTTGCTTTCCAGCACACTTTCGATAAACAACATACCTCGAAGGCCGTCATTAACATCAGGGAAATCCAGCATTAACGGATCTGTTTTTGATTTAGTTAAATTTGCCCTGACGGTATCAGTGAAATTGCGGTATATATTGGCGAAAGCCTCGAAAAACGCTTCCGGGTGCCCGAAAGGCAGGCGGGTTGCACGTCCGGCGGCAGGACTTTTGGCGGCTATATAATCATTTCCACGACGCCAAACCTGTACTGGGCCATTCGGCTCTTTTACATAAAGATAATTCGGGTGCTCCTGGTGCCATTCAAGACCTTTTTGTTCTCCGTAAATCCAAATGGCAAGATTATTTTCTTCGCCTATTGATACCTGGCTGGCATGAAGAATTCCACTGGCACCATTATTAAAACGTAAAAGGACATTTCCATCATCGTCGAGTTTACGTCCCTTTACAAAAATTGACAAATCCGCGCAAAGTTTGGTGATTTTCAATCCAGTTATGTATTCTGAAAGATTTTCGGCATGTGTACCTATATCTCCCATGCAGCCTGCGCCGCCGCTCTGTTTCGGGTCGGTTCGCCATGAAGCCTGCATTGAGCCGGCTTTTTCCAGTGCCGTTGAAAGCCACCCCTGTGGGTATTGAACGACAATTTTGCGAATTTTACCCAGTTCGCCGCCACGTGCCATATCGCGAGCCAGCTTGACCATTGGGTAGCCTGTATAATTGTGCATCAGGCCGAATACTTTTTTGGATTTTTTTACGATTTGTTGAAGTTCTTTGGCCTCCGCGACATTGAATGTCATGGGTTTTTCACACATAATATGGAAACCGGCATTGAGAAAATCTCTCGCAATTGGGAAATGCCAGTTGTTGGGCGTTGTAATTGAGACAAAATCAATCCGTTCTCCTTCGGGTAGCTTGAGTTCTGACTCGATCATTTCTTTATATGTGCCATAGACCCGCTTGGGGTCAAGTAAAAGTTCTTTTCCCTGCTGCTTTGATTTTTTCGGGTCGATATCGAACGCGCCTGCAACAAGCTCGACGCCGCCGTCCATGCGGGATGCCTTGCGATGAACTTCACCGATAAATGCCCCGGGACCGCCACCTACCATACCCATCTTCAGATTTCTATCGAGTGCCATACCTGCTCCTTTCAGTAAAAGTTGCAAAATTACGTTTTTTGAATTCTTTATTTTTCAACGATTTGTAAATGTAACCTAAAAAAACACACTTTGCAAGTTTTTCTAATATCATTCGCGTTTTAAGTTGAAAAAAGTTAAACTTGACACCTTAAGAACTCTGGTTATAAATCAAGCTGTTTTGCAGTCATAAAAAATTTTGAACATTTGGAGTATTTAAAAAAAATGGTAAAATTGAGTGCTTTCGCTGATGAAGCAGCAGATAATTTCGATGACCAGGTCAGATTCCTTGTCTCTGAGAACATAAAATACATTGAGCCTCGCTTTATCAATAAGAAAAATATAATGAATTTAACAAAAAGCGAGCTGAAAGAAGCAAAAACAATGATGCGCGAGTACGATATTAAAGTCAGCGCTATCGGTTCGCCCATTGGTAAAGTCAGGCTTGATGAGCCTTTTGAGCCGCATCTGGATAAATTCAAACACGCGATAGATTTAGCGATGTTTTTTGAAACTCCTTATATAAGGGTGTTCAGCTATTACCCGCCGGAAGGGGAAAAAATTGAAGATTATCGCGGCCAGGTTCTTGATAGATTGGCTGCGCAGGCTGATCTGCTAACCGGAAGCAATGTGATTATGGTGCACGAAAACGAAGCGGGAATTTATGGGCATACCGCACAGAATTGCGTTGATATTATCGAGACTGTTAATTCGCCAAATATCAGGCTGGTTTATGATCCCGCGAATTTTGTCTGGGGCGAAAAAATCATCGACAATGTAGAAAGTTGCTTCTCCTTAATGAAACCTTACATAGTTCATGTTCATATCAAGGACTGGAAACTTGGCTCAAAAGATATTGGCTGCATTCCGGGACAGGGAGATGGCCAGATAAAAGAATTACTGACAGAGCTTGCCGCGATAAGTTATGATGGCTGTCTTACGATGGAGCCTCACTTAAAAACAGGAGGGCAGTTTGGGGGTTCGAGCGGCACGGAGCTTTTTTCAAGAGCCATCGAAGCAGTAAGAGAAATTGCGTATGAAGTCGGACTTGGCTTGTGAGTAAATTTATAAAGGACAAGAAATGAAGACATGGAATTTCGGAATAATTGGTGCCGGACTGATTGCGGATTTTCACGCTAAAGCTATTAGTGATATTTCCAATGCTAATCTCGTTGGCTGTTGCGATAAGATAATCGATAAAGCAAAAAAACTCGCTGATAATTATAACATTCGCACTTTTGACAATTATCAGGAAATGCTAAAAAGCGATGGAATAGATATTGTTACTATTGCTACTCCAAGCGGTTTCCATGCTGAACATGCAATAGCAGCGGCACAGGCAGGCAAGCATGTAATATGCGAAAAACCTCTGGATATTACCTTAGAGCGAATTGATTTGATGATTGAAGCACACGAAAAATCAGGTACGTATCTGGGTGGTATTTTTCCTTACAGGTTTAATGATTATGTCTTGCCTCTGCGGCAAGCTATAAGTTCAGGTCGATTCGGCACTATAACGTATGCAGGCATCTATGTCCCATGGTGGAGAACCGATGAATATTATAAGGATTCATGGCATGGAACCTGGAAACTCGACGGCGGCGGTGCATTGATGAACCAATCGATTCACATGGTCGATATGCTTTGCTGTTTAATGTCTCCTGTCGAATCCGTGCAGGCATTTACTGCGGCTGTCGGTCATAAAATAGAAACTGAAGATACCGCGACTGCTGTGCTTCGTTTTAACGGAGGTGCGCTCGGAATAATATATGGTACTACAGCATCGTTCCCGGGCCGATTCAGGAGATTTGAACTCACGGGCACTAAGGGAACTGTAGTAAACGTGGAAAACAGTATTACAGCATGGCAATTCGCCGACGAGAAGCCGCAGGATAAGGAAATTCTCGAAAGGTTCGGAAAAATAGAAGGAGGTGGCGGTAT
>CAYSHS010000240.1:0-5526 GCA_964430845.1 uncultured Pirellulales bacterium
CAGATAATTTAACATTCTGGGAATATCAACATTGTCGAAAATGAAGTTTCTTCTTTCTTGGCCTGTAAGGTTATTGAGGCCATTTATTAAGTCATAGAGGTCACTATAGTCATTATCATCAGGTCTACGTTTTTCGTAACCTAAAGGTAAATTGCCAATTGTGTCATAATGGCAATCGGATCGATAGGCGCCTCCGCCACCCGTTGCTTCATAGGAAGCCCCAGCTTCTACATCGAGATCCTGCCTCTCAAAGTAGTCATCATCCGGGTGCTCACAATAATAATACAGGCCGTAAAATCGTCCGTTCTGGTACAGGCGCACGTGAAAAATCTTACTTGCAGGAGAACCAAAATCCCTAAACAGATTGTATGAAAGATACTCGCGCATATATGTTTTGTCTGAGTAAGAGGCCTGCATATTGAACTGGTCCACCGGTATAGCGGTCAATCCGGATGCGTAGAAATCGTGCCCCTGTGGGAAATAAAACTTCCAGTTTTTCTTGATCCAGGAACGACTTGAACTTCCCCTTATACGTATCTGAACTCCATTGTAGAGCACTCCACCATAATATACAAGTGCAGGTTCAGTGTCGTCACTGGATGCGTGAGTAAATGCTGCGTTGTAATATACAGGGTCTATAAACCAGTGAAAAACAGGCAGGCCTGTTATTATTGAAGCATCATCTTCAGTAACAGTTCCGGTGTAGTTGACCGTATCATCATCTCGTGGAAATCCCATTGAGCCTGTCACGCCGGAAGCATCGATGCGATATCTAACCAGTGTGTTAAGGGGTTGGGCCGGGATTGTTGCTCCATACACACCGTCATCAGCACCACCGTCACCGCTTGCACCGTCGTCCAGCATAGAAATGGTTACAGGCGTGCTGAAATTAATAATGTATTCTAAACTGACCGTCGTTGCATCCTGCACAGTTGCTGTTACTACAATTGGTGAATTTGCCTGAACAATTCCGTGCTGAACATTAGTAATCCAAGGAGGCAAACCGCTTGCAATGATACTGTTAATAGCACCGGCGGTGTGTTCTGAGGCATCGGTTGATGCGCGCCAGTTGCGCGGAGTATCGCCGTCGAGCGTCGGGTCAATCCTTTCCAGGGAAGGTCCTAAGCCATCGGGAGTTACGGGCCAGGGCGACAAGTCGCTGTAGGTCACTTCGTCGATAACATTACTGCCGTCATCCAGAACCTGTAATTTTTCACCAGAGTTTTTCAAATTGCCGTCATAGACATAATCCGGAGAAAAACCATAGGTTGCCTGGAACCGGCTGGCATCCTTAGCGAGCACCAGATACGAGTTAGGCCCGATAGACGCCCCAGCTCCGAAAGTAAAGCTAAGACCATTGATTCGCCAGTTTTCGAGGTTTACTGTTGCCCCACTTGTGTTATAAAGTTCGAGGAAATCATCTTCGTCTATATCCGACAAAGGATGATACATTATTTCATTGATGACGACGTTTGCCCAAGACGTTGAGAACGGCATGGCCAAATTAAAAGAAAATGCCAGTATGGCCAGTATTTTCACTATTGCACTTGTCGAAAGCTTTCTCATACACCTCACTTATAGGGAATCTAATAAAGGACCGAATTCTTAAACGGTTATTTTACGTTTTGGCTTTTAGGCACTCATTCGCCGGGTGCCGCTTCATCAGCCCTCCAGTTGTCGACATCATCGCCGAACAGATTCGGAGAAATTCGCTGCAATGATTCTCCGCCGCCGTTTGCCGAGCGGGCTTTTGACCACGGGTCCAGCCCGGGGAAATTTTCATGATGTTCACCATCGCTATAGATGACATTGTCGACTCTGATATAAACACGTTCACCGAGGTCCAGTTCACCCGGCATCGAAAGTTGAATGTTTTCACCTTCATTGCTGAGTTTGCCCGAAGTCCATTCAAAAACTATGGATGAGGGCACCCATGGGTACTTTGCTGTAAATGTGGGCTTGTCTCTCACTACCAGTAAATATCCGTTGGCTGATATCGTCGTGTGGTATGGAAAAACATATTCTACGCCTTTAGTGATTGCCCAGCTGACATCACCGGAAGTGCAGGGGTCATATACATAAAGATTCACGTCATAGTCTTCGATATTATACAACTCGATGTATTCATAGTCGTCATCGTCCGGATTTTCGGTATCAAAATAGTACATAACTTCGTTGATTACTACCGGGCCGATTTTAGGATAAGAATTGACCTGGCCGGGAGTGTTTGAATCCATTGACGGAAACTTGACTTCGCCAGTGCTCGTTGTATAACGACCAAATGAAACACTTCTTTCTGAGGCGTCAAATTCCCTGTCGTCCATTCCAAAAGGAAGTCCGTCCCTTATCAAGGACAGGAATACATCGTCGCCGTTTTCGCTTAGTTTAAACTTCGTTCCAAATTGATTTTCATAAAAAACAACATAACCATATGAAGGTATGGTTGTCCCATTTGGGATTTGGTAAGCATCTGAATCTATTAAATGGCGGTCGCTGTCACTGAGATACCATCCGCTGATGTTAACATCTGAGCCGGAAGTATTATAAAGCTCTATCCAGTCAGGCAAATCTGCGCCGTTGACGTCACTGGAATGAGCCATCACTTCGTTTATAATTACCGTGCCTGTCGGCAGATTAGGTTCAACATCCAACCAAGTTTCCGCCATCGCCTCAAAATCAAAGAAGTCCACTTTGCAATCCCTGTTCAAATCCCCTTCAGGACAGACTGCCGATGCCCAACCAGACTGAAAAACTACCAACAATAATGATAAACACAACGTTTTCATCTTTTACCTCCTTATATCCAGCCAGTCCTACAAAATTATCTCCTTTTACAATAGGCGCGCATAACCACAAATCAATCCTCAAAAAAAGGGATTGGATGTGAGTCATTCGGGGGCCTTATATACTGCCCTTATTTATCACCCACTTTCCCGTGCTCTTCATCCATGAATGCAAATAAAAAACCAAAGCTCTTAACGGCTTTGGTGCGCTCCATCAATCTATAATATTTAAGAAAGTCACCATAGAAAGAATCATTGAAATGTGCTGTAAACACACTGGCTGAGAGTGTGCTTCTTCCTCACCCAGCGAACTGAATACACGGCCATAAAACGCCGAATTCACTTCAAGGCCTCCTTCAAATCAATACAACCTTCTGGTCTTTTATGCAGACTCAACATATCCTATTAGTATTTACAAGTCAAGCAAAATACCGAATCCTGCGAGACAGCAAATAACAATATTATCTTACCAGTAAGCATCAAAGTTAACCTGCTCTAAATTAGTCAGGATTTCCCCATAATTCTATGTCATCGATATTCCAGCCCGAATACGGAAACGCCCATGGCAAAACCCTGTAACTCCATTGGATGTATACTGCGTTGTGTCCGTCTGCAATACTGCTGATGTCATACTCTGCAATCCGCCATCGGTCATCGGCCATTTCAGTCCTGCCCATGTGATTCCAAACAGCAACCCAGGGTTCTCCATTCGAAGCTTCCACGGTACATTCAACATACCCCGGCTCATCCGTGTTCAGCCATCTGGCAAATCGCAGCATTACATTGTTATAGTCATTACAATCAAAAGGCCCTGCCGTCAAATAATACGGACCTCCAACAGTAATGCTGTAGTCGCCATTTAGATTCACACCATAAACATTCAATCCGGTGCAGCCGCTATTCGGGTCGGGATTGCCGAATTGAGTTCCACCTGCGCCTGCGGGTTGACCAAAAGCCCATTCACCGCTTGTTGGCCAGCACGGGTCACTATCAAGAGTGTTCTGGTAGAATCTGACCGGAAGCTGCTCCAACCATTTTCCGGCCGCTACAGCAAAATCCCCATAGTTCAATACATTATCTAAATCATGCGGTGGATAAATATTCGCAATCGAATCGGTTAACAACCACTCTCTGCTCAGGGCAAGTATGTCATAAATGTCAACAAAACAATCGCTTGTTAGATCACCAAGAACTCGACAGTCCCAATCCATCGGGAGTAGCATTGCATATATTGAAAAGTGATTAACCTCTGCTATGCAAGTTTTGATGCATTTTTTTTCATTTGCATTATAACTGCACAGACAGTTAGCATCTTCGACAAGTTTGAATTTACCGGTGTCGTTACGAGCATATAAATCCAAACGTTCACACTCATTTTCATTTTTCACATTTACATCTGCTAATGTGAACTCAACAGTAACAGGATTATTGAACACCAGCCCATCCGGTTCAAAATCATATGCCGCTATGGCCTTGCCCCATCCCGGGTGTGAACCGATCATAAGATCCACATTGGGATCCGGCCAATCAATTTTAGTTATCGAGAGTGTTGCCGGCTCATTGAGATCGTTCGGCTCAATATCGATTCTCAAAACGCCATCCGGAGTTTCTAATGAGCCGCCCGTGCCGGGAACAATCTCTTTGGCGTCTGAACCATTTTGGTCACACTGATTGCTTGAATCAGCCGGGCAAGGATCACAAAGGTCACCAAGACCATCCCCATCCGTATCTGTTTGCAACGGATTGTATGTCGCAGGACAGTTATCGGCACTTCCTGAGATTCCATCGCCGTCAAAATCATCTGAAATTGTAAACACATCATCACTTGTGTCGCTGATACTGGGACTCATCAGATCGCTGAGGCGAACAAGACATAGATTTGAATTTTCCGCCGGTACAACCCAATAATATAAGCCCGTGTTTTCAACTAAATCAACATCTATCCAAGATGAACCATTATCCGTGGAATATTCGAAAAGTAATTCAAAGTAAGGACCATTATTTAACCAGGTAACCATATACGTACCACCAGGAGTCAAAACCTCACCGCCATTTGGAGTAATGATAGTAGGTGGAATAATTTCAATTGTATCAAATGTAAAATTGTCTGCGAACACGGAACTTCCTTGGAGAGCATTCCTTGCTCCGAAAATCACATATGCAATATTCGGTTCGAACAGAGAAAGAGTCTCCATCCCATTAAATTCCGAGGAAATAAACAGGTCGATATAATTAAGGGACGTGTCGTAGGAGTCGAAAACCTCAAGGAAAAGCAGGTCACTATCAACATCGTAGTCTCCCAGGTCAACTTCAATATAATTAGCCCCACCTGCAATATCAGCGCGTAGTTCCGGTAAAATGACACCAACTCCAATAAGACCACGTGTGCCGTTTGGTGTGGGAAAATTCGGATCAGACCTCAGTAAGCCGTCGTCAACAGCAGTAAAAGTTACCCCGTCTTTTGTCCACGAAATGAAATCTTCTTCAGGAAAATCTTCAAAGTCGATAGTAACCGCCTTTGCCGGGCTTGAAACGATTAAAAGCTCTGCTGCCAAACAAATGGTAAGCAACTTTTTCATACTTAGCGTTTTCTTGTTATTATAAGGATATGTAACGTGAAAATACCCTTCTCCTGCAAAAAGCTTTTAGAATTAAGAATCTCTTTTGAGGCCTTTATTATAATTCTTTAAGCTTAAAACGCATAAAAAACACTTCTAACCCGTTTTTATGCCTCTGAGCCCCC
>CAYSHS010000241.1:0-5515 GCA_964430845.1 uncultured Pirellulales bacterium
GTCCGAACCATATTTAAAATCCTGCTGCTGATATTCCGAAAAGGTTGCAGATGATAGGACTGTTCGGTTATCTATGAGCAATTCCCCTGTTTTTAGGTTTTTCCAGTTTACCACGGCGCTTAGATTCACCTCTTTTTCAAGAACATAGCCGGTTTGACGCTCGATGGTGAGTGCCGATTCGTTAATAGATACAATTTGGCCGCTTATTACTGTGTCTGCATAATCCTGACTGGATACGATTTTGTAGGGTGTGTCGGCTTCGATACGTTTCGCAAGAGCTTCAGAAAGCTCATTTTCTACGCCGCGTCTGAAAGTCTGATTGTCAAATATCTTCAGGCATACTGTTTTTACATCTTCCGGATAAATTGATTTGTTGGAATAGCCTGTAAATATACTGCATCCCTGAAACATTAATGAAAAAAATCCCGGTATAAAGTAATACCAAAACAAAGTCGCTTTCAATATGTGGTTGCTTTTTTCCGACTTTTGATTCATCTTGCCTATTTTAACTTTCATTGTTTTTGTCGAGCATATTTTGTGCCGTTTCAGCACTCCTGCTTTTCGGCCAGTCGCTGATAACCATATCGAAATATAAATTAGCTGATTGTTTATTTCCCGTTCTTTGGTAATAAAGACCAATGCTCAGCTCCTTATGTGCCAATTCCTCAGAGATTACATTCAATGTTTCACTGACTCCAATCTCCTGAGCATATTCGGGATAGTTTGACTTTAACATTTCAAAATAAGTTTTGGCAGTGAGAAGGCACGAGCCATCATAAAAAGGTTTTTTCGATTCGGGATTTCTATTATAAATCGCAAATTCAGCTTTCGCCATTCCGAGCAGTGCGTCTCTATTGATAATATCGTCTTTTTTTACCAGGGAATATATTTCCCACCATTTCAGGTACGCTTCGTTGAATTTTTCTCTTTTTTCATAATTTTTTGCGATTGCCACAGAGGCATCGATACTAATTTGCTTGTCAATTCCCGCGTGGTCTATCATTTTTTCCAAAATACTGATTCCCTCCTCGTATCCGGATATGGGAATCAGGCCAAGCACGATCTTCTTACGCCCATCCAAAAAGGTCATTCCAATTTCATATTCGCGATTGACGGCTTTATTACTCAGCAGGCTCTCACTGTATTTTGTGAGTAATTTATCGTAATTTCTGGCTGATTCGGTGAGCTTTTTTTGGGAAAGCAAAAGTTCGGCTTTAATGAACAAATCCAAATCAGGCCCGGAAAATTCAGAGTGATTCTCTTTAATATCCTTAAATTCCTTCCGGGCAGCTTTTGTTTTACAGTCATCTACCATTTTCTGGGCATCTGATATTTCCGTCAGGAATTTTTCCTTATTATTTGTTGCAATAAGGTCCCAGCTCTGGTTTTCTTCCAGGCGCCATGTTTTGGCCTGAAGACTCGAAATCGACGCCAGAAATATCGCAATAGTCAGGTTTATTAGTATTTTTTTACATTTCAGCATTTTTCACCTGAAATCTTCTCATCAATTCTATAATTACACTTTCACCATAAAACCGGAATTATAACGGATTTTCGGAATGACTGCAAATCAACTGTTGGAAAATATGACAACTTTTCTTAATTACAGAGTTATTTTTTAAAAAAGAGGTTTTTTTTGCTTGCAAAGGTTTATTTGCCTGGATTTTACAGTTCTTGACGCGTATGGTCTAATCGAATATAGTATTGTGCGATTAGATTGCTTCGCGTAATGAACAGGAGTTTATGAAAGATGACCCTAAAAAATCAATGTGACAAATGTAAAGGTTTATGCTGCAGATATTTCGCACTGCCGATAGATACACCGGAAGATAAAAACGATTTCGAGGATATAAGATGGTATTTGTGTCATAAAGATGTAACTGTTTTCGTCGAGGATGGAGACTGGTACCTGAATATCAAAAATAAATGCAGGCACTTGACTGAAAATGACCATCGATGCAGAATTTATGATAAAAGACCGAATATTTGCAGGAAATACCGCCATTCCGACTGTGATTTTACCGAAGGCGAATATGATTATGAGCTGCACTTTACCAGCGATAAGCAGATGGAAGAGTATATAAAAATAAAATTCGATAACAACGTTAAAGAAAAACAAAAAACAAAGAAGAAAATGAACAAGGGCAAAAGCAATAAATGAAAATACTGTCTGTAAAAGGAACGAGGGATTTCTATCCGCCTCAGATGGCCGTACATAACTGGATAATTGACGGCTGGAAAAAAATCTCGCAGAGAAATGGTTTCGAAGAATATGACGGGCCGATTTTCGAGTACCTGAAGATGTTCCAGGTCAAGAGCGGCGATGAAATTGTCGAGCAGCTTTTTTCGCTTAAAGACAGGGGAGAAAGAGACCTGGCTCTGAGACCGGAGATGACGCCGACGCTTGCACGAATGGTGAATCAGCAGATAAATTCGCTTGCGAAACCCATAAAATGGTTCTCAGTACCGAGATTATTCCGTGCCGAGCGGCCGCAAAAAGGAAGACTTCGTGAATTTTTCCAGTGGAATATCGATATTATTGGTGTCGATGACGTTTTGGCAGACGCTGAAGTGATTTTTACTACAATAGATTATCTAAGGCAAATCGGTTTAACCGGCAAAGATATTAAGGTAAAAATATCCAGCAGAAAATTTTTAGCCGGCTTTCTTCTCGGATTGGGCATTCCGGAACAAAAGCTTGGTGATTTATATGTTTTACTCGATAAAAGCTCTAAACTTCCGGCTGAAGTATTCGAGGAATTGCTTCGGGAGCAGATTTCTGAGGAAAACATAACAAAAAAAATTCTCGAATTTATGGTGGAACGCTCTGATGAGCAAATGGTCGATTTGAGCGGGCATAGTGAAGAGACTCGCTCTGCTTTCGATGATATCCAGAACGTCTTTGATTATCTCGAAGTCATGGGTGTCGGTGACTTCTGCATTTTTGATCCGGGTATTGTTCGTGGACTTGCTTATTATACCGGGATTGTCTTCGAGGTCCATGACACTGCCGGTGAGCTTCGTGCGATATGCGGCGGGGGCAGGTACGATAACCTGCTTAAAGATTTCGGAGGCCCGTCGATACCTGCGACAGGGATGGGGATGGGAGATTGCGTTCTTGAAATTTTACTTCACGAAAAAGGGCTTATTGAAAAACAATTGCCCAAACAATCACTTGATTTTTTTGTCGCATACGTCGATGAGGAATTTAAAAATGAAGCCGTCAGGATAACTATGCAATTGCGTTCCAGGGGCTTTTCCGCGAATTTCAGCTATAAAGCCTCAAAATTGAATAAGCAGCTCAAACAAGCCTCCGACCAGAATGCGCGTAAATGCGTTATTGTTGGGCAGGAGCTTGAGTTAAAAAAAGTTGTTGTCAAAGATATGACTTCGAGTGAGCAGGAGCTTGTTGACCTTGATAATTTTTTATCGGGAAAACCTGCATAGTTTTTTATATAGAAAGGCTTTAATGGAATGCGGGATTCTTTTCCTAATCATTACGAAAAGGCATTTCAAAACTGGCTGATTGACCACAGAATCGAGCACATAGCGTTAAACGACCGGAAAGCAATAGAGCCTGGTCACACAGGCATCAAGAGCTTCGATTTTTTACTTCAGCTTGATTCCGGCAGCAACATAATTGCAGAAGTTAAGGGCAGAAGGTTTAAGGGCACTACACTGGAAAAATTATCGTCCCTCGAATGCTGGGTCACTGCTGATGATATAGATGGTCTGACCAAATGGCTGGAAATTTTCGGCCCGGAACACAGGGCGGTTTTCGTTTTCACCTATAAAATAGAAAATATTGACGTCGATTTTGACGGTCAGACAGTTTTCGACTTCGACTCGAACAGGTATGTCTTTTTTTGCATCAGGCTCGATGATTATAGCAGGTTTATGGTACGCCGCAGCCCAAAATGGAGAACTGTTACCCTTCCAGCAGACAAATTTCGACAATGCGCATTGCATCTCGATGATTTATTACGTTAAGTAATTGGGTACGCTGAAGTTAGAACTCAGCATAAAAAAGTGGACGGCATATTGTTGTCCTGATAAAATCTTTAATATGGGAATGGGTGAAGTCTAATAAGAATTAAATATTTTTTTGTTTGAGTTACAGGTAATATTATGAAAAAATACATACTTTTGATTCTATTTGCAGCGATTATTTGTTTTATTGCAGGTTGCGGCCCGGGTCAGCCTTTTGAGATTGAAGAGCACATCAGTACACAAATTAATGTATCAGCAGCCAGGTAAAGTAAAGATTTTTTAACAATTTTCTGACAAACTGCGCAATAATTTGATTGATTATGCGTCTATGAATATATAGGTGTATGTTTAATATGCGTTTTAAACGATAATTTGAAAAGAAAGGATACGGAATGAAGAAATCCAGTAAAGCAGTTATCGTTGTTATTATAATTGTAGTTGCTCTTGGTGCTGTTCGGGTTGTGATAAAGGCAAAAGCCGCCTCCAATAACAATGGTCAGGTAGTGCGAATCGAAAACCCGCAGAGAGGTGAATTAATAGAATTCGTGAGTGCTCCCGGTGAAATCGAGCCAAAAACAAAAGTCGAAATAAGCGCTAAGGTCTCAGCACGAATTGTCGAGCTGCCCTTTGACGAAGGTGATAAAGTTACAAAAGGCGATCCTGGGGCGAATCCACCTATATCAGCGTCAGTGCTGGTACGTCTCGATGGGAAAGATCTCGAGAGCCAGTTACGCTCAGCACAGGCATCGAGATCAGGACAGGCCGCACAGCTTGAAGTGGAAAAAGCAAGAATCGAGGGACAACGTGCAAATCTTATCGGGCTTGAAGCTTCGTTAAAACAGGCGCAGCGTGATTTGGAACGGCAAAAAGAATTGCTTGCATCCGAAGATATCAGCCAGACAATATATGAGCAGGCTGAGTTGAAGGTCGATGAATTGAAGGCACAATATGAGTCATCTCAACATTCGCTCAAAGCCGCGGAACTGGGCTTGATTGTGCTGGAGCATAATCTCGAAGCCGCTGATGCAAGAGTCGCAGAAGCCGAGGAAGCGCTGACTTATACGACTATTACCTCACCCATCGATGGCGTAGTAACACGTGTAAATGCTGAAGTCGGGGAAGTTGTTATTTTCGGGACAATGAATAATCCCGGCACAGTAATAATAGAAGTTGCCGACCTCTCGAAAATGTTGGTTGTTGCCCAGGTCGATGAGGCGGATGTCGCAAAAGTACAGACAGGACAAATAGCAAAAGTCCAGGTGGACGCTTTTCCTGATTGCGAATTTAATGGTGTCGTTCATTCGGTTGCTTTGTCACACACAAACTCATCGAGCGGAACAAAATATTTCAGAACGGAAATTTTGCTGGATACAAACGGGGAAAAATTATATTCCGGCTTATCTGCTCACGTGGATATCGAAACCGTTAAACATACTGACGTGCTGAAAGTTCCTTCCCAGGCGGTTATGGACCGCAATCTCGATGATTTACCGCTGGATATTCGTGAAAATAATCCCTATATCGA
>CAYSHS010000242.1:0-5502 GCA_964430845.1 uncultured Pirellulales bacterium
CAAATTGCACCTACGAGGAACGATTGGAGATCATATAGAGGCATGCCGAGCTATCCGGGATGCGGTAGGTTCCGAGATTGATATTATGCTGGATAGCAACTGCCGTTACGACCGTCGTGAAGCTTTAATAGTGGGTCGAGAAATCGAAAAGCTAAATTTTTACTGGTACGAAGAACCCCTTCCGAATACCGATCTAGAAGGCTATATAGAGCTTTGTCAGAGGCTGGATATACCTATTGCGGCGACTGAAACATTATCTTATGCAACCCTTGCACATTATACACCTTATGTGGCTAACCGTGTATCGAATATCATTTGCACTGATGCTAAACATGGTATTACTCGTGCAGCAAAAGTATTTACATTATGCGAGGCATTTAATATAAAGTGTGAACTACATAGCTGGGGCTTCACGACGTGTCAAATTGCCAATCTTCATATTATTGGCGCCAATAAGAACTCAGACTTTTTCGAAAAGATGGAGCCTGGCAAACTGCACGATGTATTCGCTAAGAACATAATAGAGATCAATAAAGAAGGCTTTGTTCATATGCCTACTAAGCCGGGTTTAGGAGTAGAATATGATTTTGATGCGATGAAAGAACACACACTATTAACTCTATAGCCAAATATCTTAGATGTTTTGTAATAAGATTTAGATTTATAAACAGGATTATAAATTAAAGTTTTCACTGGAGTTGTTAAAACATCCAAAACACGTAAATTTATAAAAATCAATCAAGTTAAGAGTGATAACATACGATGTTTGAGCGTTAGATCGATCACAACAAGATGGCAACTAGTCTCGTCGGGGGAAACCAGGGTGCTGAGTCTTGGACCTTTGGCATCAGCTTAAATTCCAGTCAACCCCTCCCGTGTCCGGAGCCCTGGGGGTAATCGGGCTTAGCGGCGAGGCTAGTTGCCGTATAAGGAGGTGATACTCTGAACACTAAGATATTAATTTGACAAATACAGCTGAACGGACACGAGGATACTGTAACCAGAGTGTGGTGAACCCCATAAAAGTGGAGAAAATCAGGCCACTAATAAGATAGATTTTTGTGCTCTTCGAGCATACTGTACCGGGCTCATATAATCAAGGCTTTGATGAATCCTTTCATTCCGGTACCAGTCTCTGTATGATTCCCAGTTTTCCTTCGCTTCCCCGAAACTACGATATTCGTTCCTGAAAGGCTCCCCTGTCTTGTAGTTTGAAAAGAATGCTTCTATATACGGTTTGTCCTCAGGATATTTTACCCCGGCATACTCAAGCTTTACGTTCAACAAACGGGCTGTTTCTCTCCATTTCTCCTATCCAATTTTGTTGTCAAATCTCACTGACAGAAGATATGATCCTTTACTTTAATAACTATAGTTAAAATTTTAAAGTTAAGGTAAGACCATGGGAGTTTGTACTTCAACTCTAAAAACCAAAGAGAAGAAAAAACCACTCCGTTTGGAGCGGTTTAATATCGGCATTATGTAGATGGTTAGACTACGTTATTTATCGTCCAAAATGCAAAAATCCTGGCGATAATCATGTTTATAATCATCTTGACACTACTTTTTTGGCATCCTTTTTAAATCACGGTTTATTGGCGGAAAAAGATCTTTGATATTGCCCTTTAGTAGTTTAACAGAATTACTTCGCAACTTTGTTAAAATATTGTACAACGCATGTTTCTCTTCATCAGTTAAAAATGAAAAGATATAATCTATATTTCCCTTAGCATCTGATTTCTGTCTAATTTCTTTTCCTTTCTCAGTTATTTCAATATAGGTTGCGTTTCTCATATTACTTTTTTTATGCCCTTTTAATAGACCATCTTTTTCCATTCGTAAAACTAATTCACGAACGCTATGACGAGCAAAATGCAATTCCTCAGATAAGCCTTTGAGTGTTGCATTTTCTCCCAGTTTGATGACGGTGCGTAATACCGCCGCGGCACTCATAGAAACATTTAGCTCATTTAGGTCTTTGTTACGTACTGTGACTAATGACTGGCGCGTTCGATTTAACAAGACCCATAGTTCCCTATCTAAATTTTTTCTCATTATCTCTCTTTCCAGACGTATATATTATAAGGGTACTTCAAGGTTTTTTTTAGAGTGCTACATAGCTTCTTTAATTAGATTAACCTAAGTGTCTAGAGCATAGGTGTACAACATTATATGAATAACCTATGGGCTCAATGTGTTAGTCAAGACATACAGAAACATAAAATTTGCATACTAAATAATGATTAATATTTTCCTTATGATCCTTCAAGCAAGGTATAAAATTCTTTAAGTAATTATCGACTGCATTTACTAATTATATCATGAAACTGTTTTATTTTTAAATATTTCTTTTATGTGTAACTATCAAAGGTCATCAAATCAGTTCTAATCATACCAATTTCATTAATATCTTGACACTGCAATCTTATTTATTATAGCATACGTTTGCGTTATACGTATACGTATTTAGATTACTTGAGTTACACAGAATTTATAGGATGTAATGCGGTGCGTCTATATTCACTTAACCTTTAAGCGAACCAACGAGGAGGAATGAAAATTCGCATTGATAAATAAGATCCCATGACTGTCGTTGGTTTAATGTTTATTTCCGTCGCTGCAGTATCATCCAACGTTAAAAGAAAGAGCAAGGTTTTTAGAGCGCGTTTACTATTTGCTTAGGGTGTCAAAATTATATTTAAAGGAGATATATAATGATAGGTGGATATATGGGAAAGGTTCTTTTTGTAAACCTTTCAACAGGTGAAATAAAAGAAGAAATCCTAGACGAAAGCATTTATCGGGATTATATTGGAGGCTACGGATTGGGAGTAAGAATACTTTACGACAGGATGAAGCCTGGGATCGACCCACTTGGGCCTGACAATATATTAGGGTTAATTACAGGTCCCTTAACCGGTACTCCAACTGTAACTGGTACCAGATATGCAGCTGTAGCTAAATCGCCAATAACTGGCGGTTGGGGGGATGCCAATTCAGGGGGATATTTCGGACCGTACCTTAAATTTGCAGGTTATGATGCGGTATTCTTTAATGGGATAGCAGAAAAACCTACTTATCTTTTCATCGATGATGGAAAAGCCTATCTAAGGGACGCCACTCATCTTTGGGGCAAAGATACTTATGAAACGGAGGACATGATAAAGGCTGAACTAGGCGACGATGTAGAAAGCGTTTGCATCGGCCCTTCCGGAGAAAAACTAGCCCTGATAGCATGCATCGTAACCCAAAGGGGGGCTGTATGCGGACGTTCAGGATTGGGAGCAGTACTGGGTTCAAAGAAACTTAAAGCAGTGGCTGTAAAGGGGAAAATGGATATTGCCATTGCCAATAAAGATGCTGTCACTAAACTCAGAAATGATCATATAGCAAGGTTAAGACAACCAAGGCCTAATGGTTCCTCGATGATAGATATGTTCCACAAATATGGGACTTCCTTTATGGCAGTACCAGCAGCACATAGTGGCGATAGCCCTGTCAAGAACTGGGGTGGCGTCGGTATTGTTGATTTCAAAGAAATTGATGGTCTCAGTGGTGATGCGGCAATAGCTAATATTGACAGGAGAACAGGCTGTTGGCACTGTCCTATTGCCTGTGAAGCAAGATTGAAAGCTGGAACGGGAGAGTATAGGTACCCCGCTGGCATCCGCAGGATTGAATATGAAACTCAAGCTTCCTTCGGAATACTTTGCCTTAACAACAATACAGAATCTTTGAACATGATAAATCATATCTGCAATAGCTACGGATTGGATACTATCTCAGGTGGTAATATCATGGCATTTGCCATTGAGTGTTATGAAAATGGTATTTTAACGAAGAACGACACCGATGGCATTGAACTTACCTGGGGAAATCACCGAGCAATGGTGGATATCACTTGGAAGATGGCGAAGAGAGAAGGTTTAGGTGATATTCTGGCTGATGGAGTAAAAATAGCAGCCGAAAAAATTGGAAAGGGTGCTGAAACATATGCTGTACATATCGGTGGGCAAGAATTGGGGATGCACGATCCAAAATTATCAGGACAACCTGGCAGTACTGCAGCCGCTCGCTATCAAATGGATGCCACGCCGGGCCGCCATACCGCAGGTTTTGGTCCAAGCAGTTTCCACAGCAAAATTATGAATGCTGCAGGAGTATGCATGTTTGCCAGTATGGGCCAGGCTGAACTTGTAGCGAGTTACATGAAAGCGGTAACTGGCCTTGATCGATCTCAAGAAGACTTGGCGAAAGCGGGTGAACGGATTACTAATATCCGGCATGCTTTCAATTTACGCGAAGGAATATGTGAGAAGAAATGGCCGGTACATCCAAGGATAATAGGATTACCACCTCAGACTGAAGGGCCGCTAGCTGGAGTAACTGCCGATTTAGAAAAGCAGGTTAATGATAATTTAATAGCACTTGATTGGGATTTAGAGACGACAGTTCCCAGCAAGGAAAAGCTATTGGATCTTGGACTTAATGACATTGCTGGAGAATTTTGGCCTTAAATAGCGGTATCAGAAAAGAAAGATTTGCCTGAGAGAAGCTACCACCTAAGCTTTATTGTACAGCCATAAGAACCCCGATAATATCGAGGTAAGTCTATTTTGAGAGGGGATCTGAGTAGTGACAACTGAAAAAAATGTTATAGGACCCAGTGCCGAAAGACCTCTGAACAGGCTCAAGACAATGTACGAATTACGGGCATACGTCGATACAATGTATGAAGACGGGAGGGAAGCTGAAGATGAAGGTAGGCCGGTAGCCTGGTGCATGCTCTCAATACCTACCCAGATACTGACCGCAATGGGTGTGGAAGCTGTATTCCCGGAGAACTACGGCACGATATGCGCATCGGCCGGAGCTGCCGCGCCGTTTCTGGAGCGTGCCGAGTCCGAAGGTTTCCCGAGTCATATGTGCGGTTACTGCCGCAACGGACTCGGTTATGCCGCCAGAATGGCGGACCTTAACGGGAAAATACCGCCGGAAGCACCCGGTGGCGGAATGAGTAAGCCATCATTACTGGTGGGTTCGGGGGCAGTCTGTGACGCACGGTACAAGTTCTTCCAGGCTCTGGGGCGCTACCTTGATGTTCCCGTATATATCATAGAAGCTCCTTCAGCCGGGCAAAGGGAGTCTTTGAAGGAGGGTGCCTACGAACACACCGTACAGTTTCTTATTAGAGAATACAAGCTATTTGTCGACTTTCTGGAAAAATTCCTCGGCAAGAAAATGGACTGGGACAAGATAGGCGAAACTCAGGGTACTCAGGAACTGGACAGGGTCTGGTGGGAGACCAATCAGCTCCGCCGGGAAAGACCTTGCCCCATGAATTCAAGAGACTTCTGGAGTTCGATGTCGGGCGCACTTTACAAAGCTGGAGATACCGGCGAGATGACCATTCTCTACAAGAAAATGTATGACGAGGTAAAGGACAGAGTTGACAGAGGGATTGCCGGGATTAACCGGGAAGAAAAATACAGGCTGACATTC
>CAYSHS010000243.1:0-5499 GCA_964430845.1 uncultured Pirellulales bacterium
GTATGGAACATCAACGGCATAATTTTTATTTATCCAATTCTTTGCCAGCACCTGTGCTCCCTGAGTGCCCGTGCAGCCTCTCAATATTACATCTGCCGGATGTCCTCCGATATAACCCATGTAAGAGATGCTCTGTATTTTTCCTGACAGCTTGATATCGGTATCCATGTTCCAGGAATCATCCCGCCGGAAATAGTCTAAAAGGGCAAGAACCGAGTTAGGGTCGTCACTTACATAACCGATAATCCCGGCAATGTTGTGCCAGTAAGGTGCATACTTTTTATCTTTAAGCATCTTATGAAGACAGGGAAGCTGCCCTTTGCTTATGTTCTGTTTCGTTATCGAATACGGCATAGCATATAGCTGTATATATTTTTCCAGCTTAAACCGCCTTGAGCAGCCTGAAGACAAGAAAGTCGAAACACATATTAAAAATATCAAACTATTTTTCATCATGCTTTTTTTAAATAATATATGCCTTTTCTCATTTTTGCAAAACTCTTTTTAAAAAAATATATTACGCTTTTTCTTCCCGGTGTGTTCTTCTATTCATGCCGCAGGGATTCGATGGGGTCCATGCCTGCTGCCCTATAGGCCGGGTATAAACCAAATATGACTCCAACTGCACCGCTTATGCCAAAAGCAAGTATGAGTGACCTGTAGGTAATTATTGTGGGCATATTTGCGAAGTGACTCACCATCAAGGGCAGCAAAAATCCCACTACGATTCCAAGCAGTCCCCCTGACAATGTCATTATCAGGCTTTCTGAAAGGAACTGAATGATAATATCACGCTTCTTTGCCCCGAGCGCCCTTCTTATACCTATCTCGCGTGTTCTTTCGCTGACTGTTGCCAGCATAATATTCATAATTCCGATTCCGCCAACTATGAGCGATATAGCCGCTATCGAGCCAAGTACGACACTGAAAATCCGCTGGGATGTTTTTGCCTGCCGAAGCAATTCGAGCGGCACTACTATTCGGTAATCCTGCTTGTTCTCATGCATGCGGCTAAGAAGTCCGTCAATTACATTACGCATCGGAACTACATGGTCTATGGATTGAACTTTCACCGTGATTTTTTGCAGCTCGACTTTTTTATAGCTTGAAGAGCCGCTCGAATAGCTGTATTGAATTTCAGAAAACCTGCTTCTTGAAGTAGATATAGGTATATAAATAAAACCGACTTCCTCGCTGTTGCCTTTATTTTTTGATGAAGATGCGTCGCCGTTTCCGTTTATATCCGTAACAGGAGCCGAACCCACAACACCGATTATTCTATAAACATGTCCCTGTATATGAATATCCCTGCCTACCGGGTGGTCGAATCCGAAAAGGGATGAGACTACCTGCTCATCTATTACACAGACAGTACTTTCCTGGTGAAGGTCAATACTGCTCAGGAAACGACCGCAAATAATATTAATAATGGATATAGTCGGGTACCAGGGAATTGTGCCAAGGACTTTGACCGCCACAATACGGTTTTTATAACGAGCTTTACAATCCAGCTCTCGCACCGGAACAATGACTTCGACACCGGGTATTGTGCTTTCTATCGCCTCGGCATCTTTATAAGTCAGGCCGTATTGATTTAATCTTGATTTCTGCTGCTCGTTGTCCTTTTTCTCTGTAACAGGCTCGATAGTCTCGATAATCAGGTTCATGCTTCCAAGCCTGGAAATCGAATCCTGAGCGGCCTGGCTGGCTCCTTCGCCGATAGCCAGCATGGCAATTACAGAACATACTCCGAAAATAATACCGAGCATTGTAAGCATTGTCCTGAGCCTGTGCAGCCAGAGACTTTTTATACCCAGTCTTATTATTCTTGATATTTTCTGTATGTTCATTTGTTTAAAATGTTAATTTTCATCACACTATATTTATTTTTCTTCGATTATTGTATCTGCTCTTCCTGTTTTGTTGCTTCAGGCTCTTCGGATGATTCGGGCTTTTCTGTCGATTCAGATGCTTTCCAGCGAGGCGGAGCAAACAGCACTTTTTCACCTTCGTTTAAGCCGTCTTTTATTTCAACGAAATTATCATTAAATAATCCAATCTGCACGACGCGTCTTTCGGTGCCTTTTTCCGTCATTACATAGCATACCCTTGTCTTGTTGCCCTCCTCGGCAACAACCGACTGAATAGGCACATACAAAACATCTTTCAGCTTGTCTATTATAATTTCAACTTTAGCTGTCATACCTGTTCTCAAAAAATCATTCTGTCCATCGATGCTTATATCAGTTGTATAAACCTTAACATCCGCGCGTAAATAACTCGACTGTGAATCTGCCAGGGGTGATTTCTTCAATACTTTGCCGGTTAATATTTTTTCCGGAAACGCTGTAGTTGTTATCTGGGCGGGCTGATTCACATCTATTTTATTAATCCATGTTTCAGGAATCTGAATTTCAACTTTCATCTTGCTCGTATCGGGAATTACAATAAGCGGATACCCTCGCGGCACTTCCGCCCCCTGCTCAATCTGGTACTGGACATAGTCCCGAAGACTGGAATAATATACAACCTGCCCGGGGCATGGAGCTTTTATCCGGCAGGATTCGATTTGTTTTTTTATCTTCTCCAGTCTCTCCCTGCGGGTTTTCAACGAAGACTCGGAGCTTGAGAGCTTCACCTGCGCCTGTGACAATCTCGAGCGTGCGCTGCTTTCGGCACGTTCGAGTCCAAGCTCTGCTTCCTTGTAGCTGCTCAAAAGCTGCTCTACCTGCTTCGGAAATTCGAACTTCTTGAAGAGATCGAAAGATATTTGAATTTTTTCTATACTAAGCTCCTGTCGCTTCACGGTAAGCCTGGATTCGTTAAGCTCGTTTTCAGATGCGTAATTACTGTCATACAACTTTTGCTTGCCCTTGAAATTATACTTTGCTTTTTCCAGGTCCTCCTGTGCCAGTGTGATACTGCTTGTCATTTCGAGCATCTTCTGTGAAGCCTCGCACAGTGTATTGGAATCCTCAATTTCCCGGAGTATTGCTTCGGTATCAAGGCAATATGCAGGGTCCTGTTCCATCTGGGCTACGATTTCCCGCGAAGCCTGTTCACCCATATATTTTTGTAAATCCATCATGGCGAATCTTACCTTCATTTTTGCAGCATTAATGTCACTTTCATTTTGTTTAAGCTGGATATTATACTGCTCCTTTGCCTCGGTAAAACTGGTCTCGGCGCTTGCGACATCAATTTCCATCTGCGGCTGCTGCTCTATAAGCTGAGACGAATCCATTTCTATCAGAACCATACCGTTATTTACATCCTCAGGCGTTATAGTTGTCCCTTCGGGAACAATATTTACTATACTTGTCCGGTATTCGACCGATGATTCTATCGTTACCTGTTTAATGGATTTGATACTGCCGCTCTCGATAACGCTTATCGTCAAATCACCCCTTTTAACAGTATATAGCTCGATGTCCGAATACGGATTTTTATGGTTTACCCTGAGCTGACTGAATCCAAATATCGCTGTTATAATAACAGGGACAGACAGAATTAAAAATAAAATCCGGGTGGTTTTCTTCCTGCTTGTTGTTTTTATTGTTTTTTTCCCCGCATTTTTATTTATCATCATAATATAGCCTTAAAATAAACTCTCATCGCTCAGCCTATCCGATGTTTATCTCACAGAAAATTACGATAAAATCGAATTATTGAGCAAATAATGCACATTTCCGCCGTGCTTTTTTCGTATTCATCCTGTATTTTTAAGTAGAAAAACATTAACTTTCTTTAAATAAGACGTAAAACATGAATAAGTGTTACATTTTTTTCTGATTATTTTAAAATATTTTGAGGATTTCTTTGATTTTTCAGCAGATAAATAGAAGAATATATGAGTAAATGAGCTGTTGATTTCCTCATCCACTCATCCTCCCATATACTTTGGGATGCCTTAAATTTTTTATTGTAAAATCACTTATAAACCTACAAAATGTAGTTTCGTTCTGTATCTCTTGTGCTGTGAGCCGCAGAACACGGAACTCATAACACAGGATGAAAGGAGCATTTATGGAAAATACCGCAAAAAGCAAAATGTATCTCGCTGCGGCTGTTTCGCTGGCAATTTGTGGGACTGTGCTGATATTGTTTCATAAAGCCGGACTTCCTGTTTCAGGATTAGTGCTTTTTGGCATATTTTATGCCTTATCTTTCGCTGTTAAATACACGGAAAAATTCAAGGGACTTTCGTTCACATTTTTAATTTTTGCCTGCTGCGCATTCACCTTGTATTTCCCGGAAATATTTACCGACTGGGGATTTGACACATCATTACTTATCGTTCCGTCTATTCAAATCATTATGTTTGGTATGGGTACGAAATTAAATCTTGGTGATTTTGTTCGCGAATTATCTCAGCCGAAAAAAATCTTGCTTGGAACAGCGATTGTATATCTTTTTATGCCCCTGGCGGCGATTCTTATTATTAAGGTTTATGGAAAATTTCCAACTGAGGTCGCCGCCGGTATGATCCTGGTAGGAGCATGTCCGGGAGGAGTTGCTTCTAATGTTATGACTTATCTGGCAGGAGGAAATCTCGCGCTTTCAATGAGCATGACTACTTTCGCAACGCTTATCTCTCCATTAGCGACACCGGTTTTGATGTGGCTTTTTGCCGGTAATTATATCAAGGTAGATGTTTTAGAAATGATGATTAGTATTATAAATCTTATGTTCGTTCCCGTGGGCGCTGGGATTATCTGCAATAAGCTCCTGTATGGAAATATGCTATGGACTAAAAAAGCTGCAACAATGATTCAGTTGTCAGCGGCCTGTTTCATTATCGGGTTAGGTCTTATTTTTATACCGTTTCCGGAAAGCTTTACTTCTCTACATATAGGTCTTGTTCTAGTTGCATGGTCGGTTGCGTTTGTATCAATTACTAAAATTGTTATCGAATATGTTAAAGGCCCTGAAAACTGGATGGATATCGTGCTGCCCAAACTGTCACTGTCTGCAATCATGCTTTATATCGTTGTTGTTGCAGCGCATAACAAAACTAAATTGTTAGATATTGGTCCACCGCTTTTTATCGCGGTTATAGCTCATAATTTCCTCGGCTTCATATTCGGTTATGGTTCTGCTAAACTTCTAAAGCTAAATGACGCCGATACACGAGCTTTTACTATTGAGGTCGGTCTTAAAAACAGCGGCCTCGCTTTAGGACTCGCTAAGGATGTCCTTAAGAGTATGGAGGCAACTTTGGCTCCGCTTATTTTCGGTACATGGATGAACGTTTCAGCTTCCTCACTTGCAAGTTTCTGGAGCCAGAGGAAACCGCGAGGGAAGAAGTTAAAAACAGATGAAAAATAGGAATATTTATGATGCCTGTCATATATTTCTAATCCATAATAAAATATATTCAGACAAAACTGATTGTCAGATATTGAGTTATGTATTTTATAGATGGAGTGGGGATAAAATTATGCTTGACAAAAATTTTCTGCATGTGTAATTTAGACTTAGAAAGTGAAGAGTATCGGG
>CAYSHS010000244.1:0-5397 GCA_964430845.1 uncultured Pirellulales bacterium
CAAAAAAATCTTTTCTCAGGATTTTATCGGAGAGTGTCCAGTTCGTGAGTCTGCCTGTAATGAATTCTTTGTTGGGAACGATAAGCTCCGTCTGGTCCCACTTTCTGATTGTAGTTGCTCGAATCTTGATTTTTGACACAGTGCCGGTAACATCTCCTACGGTAACAACATCGTCGACACGAACCGGCTGCTCGAAGAGAATAATCAGGCCGCTTATGAAATTGGCGAATATTTCCTGCAAACCAAAACCAAGGCCTACGGTCATCGCCGCAACGAGCCACTGAACCTTGGACCATCCGATACCTATTTTTGTAAATGCAAGAATAACGCCGACAATTACGATGATATAGCGGCTGACAGTAGTAATAGCGAAGCGGACTGCCGCATCAAGAGGAAGTTTTCTTAATACCACAATTTCCATCAACCCGGGGACATTGCGCGCAGTAATAACAGTCATTATCGTAATAATCAGAGCAGCAACGAAAGAGCCGAGCGTGATTTTTTGTTTTTCCCATATAGCAATTTTTCCCAATGCGACGAGCGCAGGTAAAGCATCCTGCCAAATATACCACAACCCGATTACAATCAGGGCAAATACGACTGCGTTAATGAGTCTGTTTGTCTGCTTTGAAATCTCGAAGATAGTTTTTTCAGGTTTTGCCTGACTTGGCTGTAGTAAAGCAGGTTCAGCCTGCTTTTGCTGGTCTGCTGTTTCTGCCGCTTCTTCTTTTGCTGCTGCTTCAGCCTCGCGTTTTTGTCTTTCAATCAGGGCGAGCTTGCGTCTTGTAACGAGCAGCCAGCGTGTCAGCATTGCTTTGAAAAAGACCACTAATGAAACAAGAAGCAGGGTGAGCATCAGCTTCTCGGAAAGGTATATTGCTGCGTAAAAATAGCCTAAGGCCGCTGTTATCGAAATGCCGGCAGGCAGGATCAGGCACAACGGATACCATATATACTTAAAACGTGCAACCCATCGCTCAGGATGCCGTTTTATGTAAGGACCTGTAACAGGTCCGGCCATGCGAAGCATGCGCATAAGAAAAATGGCAAGAAAGACCAGCATTGTAATAAAAGCAAGGCGTCCTGCGGAATTGTAATAAGTTTCTTCCTGCTGTGCCTGGAGGATTTTGAAAATGAACATAAGCGGGATGATTATAATAAAAAGCAGCCGCAGATTATTTCTTAAAGTTTCAAGTGCCTCGTCTCTTACACGGAAGTGGTCAGACATTAACCCGGATGGCATAGTTAAATGACGAAGCAGCTCGAGCACAAAAATAGTGCCTGTCAGGTATAATAATCCACCCGAAAGAGCCTGAGCAAAATTGTTTCCTGATGTATCTAAGGAAAGGCGCCATTGCAGAAACAGAATTAATATAGGCCATGTTACTGCCAGCAGTATAGTAAGTAAAAATACTTTCAGTGTATGTTTAAAACTGTCGGTAGCGGCATCAGAGACTTTATTTGACAGAATTTCAATCATTCCGTGCATTTTATGATGCAAAGCCAAAGAAAGTGCAAACAGCGCAATGATACCGATATAAGAGAAAGGATTATTTTTAAAATCCCCCCAAAGAAATTCTGCAGCTTGTTTCCAGTTTTGTGCTGAAGTGAGCCATTGTACAGCCGCTCCTATTTCCGGAATATTTGTCAGGCTGAATGTTAAGCTGGTTTTTACCCAGAGCAGGTTGGCATCGATAAAATTAGCATATTCATGAAAGGTATTTATATATGCTTTTTCATTGCTGTCAAGTTTTCGTAAATCGGCAAGATAAGTCGAATACAATTCTTTTAGTTTTTCGAGCGTATTTCTTTTGTTTCGAAGCTGGGTTAACAGGTTTTGACGCTCGGATTCACTTAGAGTAGCTCCGGATGCTTCAATCAAGCTGTCTGCGAATTGATCGATATTACTAAGATTTGACCACTCTTTGTCATACCTGGCGTTACTGAGTTGTGCATCTGATATATCTGCTAACCTGGTTTTGAGCAATTGCTCGTTTTGCTGTACTTTGGGAAGCTCACTGCGTTTGGTTAGAAGAATAAGACCCATTGTGGGAGAAATTTTTTTGCCTTCCTGGATAATCTGATCCTGTGTTTCTTTGTAGTCATTTTTAATTGAAGTAAGTTTATCTTCAAGCTGATTCTTGTATTGTACAGTGGCTTCAATCTTTTTTGCGAGGTCTGCCTGCTCTGCAGTTAGTTTAACATTCTCATCGATTACTTTTTGAATAATCCCGGGTGTAGAGGGCTTGGTTTGTTCTTTGGTCTTCTCGGCTTCTTTTTGTGCCGCCTGGGCCTCTTTGATACGAAGGTCATTAACTTTTTGCTGCCGGAAGTCCACGTTTTTCTGAGCGAAAGCCAACAGGTGCGAAGCTAAATCTCTTTTTGCAGAAAGTAAATCTCTCCTTGCGTCATAAGAGAGCAGCTCCTGTGTATCGGCATCTATTTGTGCTTTAAAGTAACGTTTTTGAGCTGCTAAAAGAATAAGCTCGGCTTTTGCCTGTTCGGTTGAATTAGCTTCAGCTTTAGCCGCTGCAATCTTTTTGTCTAACTCGTCGATTTTTTGTTGTGCAGTATTTAATTCTTCCGGAATTTTCGCCCTGCGCTCTGCACGTCTTTTAGGCTCATTTTCCCAGAAATCCGAATTTTTTTGAGCCTGGTTGAGAGCAAGTGCAGCCTCGGTCAGTTTTTGCTCGGTTTGCGTAAGTGTAATATCCGCAGGCACTTCAGGCGGAGTAAAGGATGGCAGTTTTGAAAGATCATCTTTGGTTTTTTCCAGTTCAGCAGGTGCATCCTGGCGCTTTTGAATGTAATCGTTGGTATCAGATGCGAACTTTATCGCCTGCTCTAATTGTGCTTTCGCCTGATCATAAATGTTGTTAATTTTTGTTTTATCATCTTCCGTCAGCTCTTTTGATTCGGAAATCCCTTTCTTTGCAGCATCGATATCCTCGATAGTTGGAGCAGTGGAAATATTACCTGGTGTGGTTTCCGGAGCGGCAGGCATGACCTGGCTTGCAGAATTTCCATCCTGCACTGTCGTGGAGGCAGTGCTGTTGTTTTGCGCCGGCTGTGCACCAGGGGCCGCAACACAGGTATATCCCAGTAAAATAGCAAATATCAGCAAAGAGAATTTTATTTTCATGTTAATTTGCATAGCAGCTTTCATAATTTGTTACGATTTTTTGTATATAGTATAATTTCAGTTCGTATAGTAAGAAAGCAAAAAAATGGCGTCCTTATTATAAGTTTTTTCTATTTTGCTATTATCCTTTCGTTTCTGTATAATATTACAGAGTTATTATGTCTAATGAAAGGTATTGATATGCAAAAAAGGAGATTAAAATGAAAAGCACACAATATATTTTTATCATAGTATTTTTGATGGCGGCGGCTATGGCTTACGGCGGAGAATCGAAAAGTGTCGCGCCTGGGACAGCGACTGAAAATACCGCCGCCGATAGTAAGGTTGCTGAAAGAGCTGTTTCTAATGAAGGATTTGAAGTGGACACATTTGATACCAACGATGGAGATTTTAAGATTACTTTTTATGGCCATGCGTCACTGATGTTCAGCTTCGCAGGCAAAATAATTTACATTGATCCTGTCACCCAGCAGGCGGATTATACGAAGCAGCCGAAAGCTGATTTGGTTTTAGTTACTCACGAGCATGGTGACCATTTTGATTTAAAAGCCATAGATATTCTTAAAAAAGAAGGAACACAGATTGTATTAACAAAAACCTGTGCGCAAAAACTTTCAGGCGGGATTGTTATGCAGAACGGTGATACGAAAACAATCGAAGGCTTGAAAATCGAAGCTGTTCCCGCATACAATCTCGAGAAAAGCTTTCATTCCAAAGGAGTTGGTAACGGCTATGTAATTACCTTCGGTGACAAAAAAGTCTATATCGCCGGTGATACGGAAAATATACCTGAAATGAAGAATCTTAAGGATATTTATATCGCATTTTTGCCGATGAACCTTCCTTATACGATGACACCGGAAATGGTAGCAGACGCAGCGAAAATAATAAAGCCGAAGATTCTTTATCCCTATCACTACGGACAGACTGATACAAACAAAATAGTTGAATTGTTAAAAAATTCAGGTATTGAAGTTCGAATCCGCAAGATGCCGTAATGAACAATAGTATCATGGGCTTCTTCATCCTTCGTAGTATTACTACGGAGAACGGACAGCCCATGAATTAGCGGGCTGGAAGCCCGCGATACTGCATTAAACTGGAGAGCTAAATGCCAAAAACAAAAATTGTCGCCACGTTAGGTCCCGCAAGCAGCAGTTATACAATCCTTCGTAAAATGTTCGAGGCAGGTCTCGATGTAGTCAGGCTGAATTTCTCGCATGGAAGTCAAGCCGAGCATCTTGAGCGTGTCAAGCTGGTTCGACAGTTAAATAAAAAATACAGGCGACATATCCGGATAATGCAGGACCTTGAAGGATTCCGAATCAGGGTAGGGCGTTTTAAGGGCGAAAATACAAAACTCTTAGTCAATAGAACCACTGTATGGCTTAGCAACGCAGAAGATGCACAGGGAGCGAAAACAATTCCCTTCGATTATGAAGGAGATTTGAATGTAATCAAGCCCGGGCAAATGATTTTCGTCGATGATGGAAATCTTATCCTCAAAGTAAAAAGCTCATCCGAAAAAAGTCTAAAAGCAATAGTTGTCGAAGGCGGCGTATTGAAAGAAAGAAAAGGTATAAATATTCCCGATGTAAAACTTAATTTTACCTGCATGACTGATAAGGACAAAAAGGACATCCAGTTTGGAATAGAGCAGGGAGTGGATTTTGTTTCTTTATCCTTTGTACGAAATAAAGAAGATGTTCTTGAGGCCGCTGAATTGGTTAAGCCGAAATTACCGAAATGCAAAATTGTCGCAAAAATCGAAAACCGCGAAGCAATCCAAAATATCGACTCGATAATAAAAGTTTCCGACGGTATTATGATTGCACGCGGCGATATGGGGGTATCACTGCCGATTTACGAAGTTCCAATAATACAAAAGACCATTATAAAAAAATGCAACGCGGCGAAGAAATTTGTAATTACCGCAACTCAAATGCTCGAGCACATGACCGAGCACAGCAGGCCCACACGAGCCGAAGTTACAGACGTTGCAAATGCTATAATTGACGGAACCGATTACGTAATGCTCTCTGCCGAAAGTGCCGCCGGTAAATACCCATCTGAGTCTGTTGAAATGATGAATAATATCATCAAGTTCACCGAGAAAAACAGACACTGATTAACACTGTCGGCTTCGCCGAACACGGATTTCAAAATTAAAATAAAACAGTGTAAATCCTGTGTTAATCCGTGTCATAAAAAAACCGTGTAAATCAGTGTCAAATAATTATTTGCATGCAGAAAAC
>CAYSHS010000245.1:0-3387 GCA_964430845.1 uncultured Pirellulales bacterium
AATATGTACCTCTATTATACGACATGCCCGAAATGCGCAAAAGTCTACGGCAAAAACTACGTTGTTATACTTGCTCAAATATGAAATACAAGAATTAATTTTAATAAAACGGTTCGAAAATGTTCGACATTACATATACATTGGCGGAGATACCCTTTACCGCAATCACTATAGTTTTTATCATTTTAGCAACAGCAGTCGGCGCTTTCATAAGGAAAAGGAGCAGGGACAAGTGCCTGTGTGATTTCGAGCATAATATGGTGACACTGGAAGAAACTTCAGGTAAAACCGTATGGGGAAATCTTCGGGTGGAAAATACAGGGCTGGAGTTTGTCTATTCCGATAAATATCACGATGCCGACGGCCATGAAGAAACCAGCTATATTTTGTATAAATACGAATATCCCAAAATACAGGCGGTAATTCGTTTCCACGATGAGCTGAGTGACAAAAACAAACAGGCCAGGGAGCAGGAATTGAAGAAAACATATCATCCGGGCACACGGCGAAGGGTTAAAAGGAAACTTCTGAATGTTTTTCGTACAGTAAGAGATTCGGTTGTTGAAATTGTAAACCTCCTGATCAGCCAGGCGAAAAAAGCCGCCCCAACCGGAAAAATACTCGGTGCCCAGGACAAATATGTAAATCAAATGAAGCAGGAGCTTATGGATTCGGTGGGAACTTCGTTCGAGCCTCTGCTGGAAAGATATATTGGCAGCATGGTGGTACTGGAGATGATTAAAGGTGATAAAGTGCTTGAATATTCGGGAATATTGAAAGATTATACAACTGATTTTATTGAAATCATGGATGTTAAATATTCTGTTACAGAAACTGTGCCTGCACGCAGAGCTGATATTGCAGTCCCCAGAAAACTGGGCATAGTTCGTCATCTTGGAGAATAATCCAAAGATATAGTTTCTTATGCTCCAAGCAGATAAGTGCAGAAGTTATTTTAGCTCACTTTTCCTGTTTTTCTCTTTGCTTTTTATCTTCTTTTGCGTTATAATTTATATATTGCGAATGCGTACAGAGATCAGTCGGTCTCATTGCACTACCCGCGGTAATGTGCATACCGGCATATCGCAGAAAGGAGACGGGCCTACAATTGATTTAGAAGAACTGCCCAGGTCTCCTTTTTTTATGCGCATTTATTTTCAAAAAACAATTATTTTTCACATATATTTTGCACGTCATTTATTATTTCATATATTTTGTTTGGATAGCTAACACGGCTTGCGGAAACAACCATAAATATTTTTCGGACGTTTATGCAAATTTTGGTTTTAAGTTAAATATTCAGGTTAATTTGTGATGTAGTAATTTGAAGATTTTTTATTATTTCAATATTTTTTGGAGGATTGCAGATATAGAAGAAAAGAGTTGTGATTAAGTCGGGTATCGATTAGGCCGATACTCTCAACAGGACGGAGCAAACAATACAAAATGTCGAGTTTTAATCAAATATAGTAAACAATTTATTAAGGGGTAAAAAAATGAGAGCTAAAAGTGGTTTTACATTAGTGGAAATTCTGATTGTCGTAGTAATTCTTGGTATTTTGGCAGCCATCGTGATACCTCAATTCACAGATGCCAGCACAGAAGCCAAAACATCGAGTCTTTGCAGCGATTTGCAGACAGTTCGCTCACAAATACAGTTGTATAAGATTCAGCATAACGACAACCTGCCGGGTGTTACAGCTACTGGTCATGCGACAAATGCAACATTTGTAACGGCGTTAACCGGTATGACAGATCAGGCCGGCATGGTACAAACAACCGCCGGAACTGGTGTTTTCGGCCCGTATTTGCAGAAGATTCCGAGTAATCCGTTCGTAACAACAAATACGAATGTAGTTGAAACCGGAGCGGATACACCCGGTGGTGGCGATAATGGCTGGTATTTCAATACTACGTCAGGTGCATTTAATGCTGACGATGATGCACATAAGACACTATAGTTATTTGAATATGCCAAGGAGTTATGTGCTCCAAATTTCGATGTGAATGTGTGAATATTACGAATATAAACAGGCTGACCATGCCGAAGATAACTCCGATAGCTGGTCAGCCTTTTTAATAAGGGTAAAAACAATGAGTAATCAGAAAAAATTGATAATATATGAAAGAAAGGCTTTCACTATTATCGAGATTCTCATCGTTGTAGTTATTCTTGGTATCCTTGCCGCTGTTGTTATGCCTATGGTTTCGGAAGGCGCTATATCGGCAAGGGTAAGCGCTCTTGCAACGGATATACAGTTACTTAACAGGTTCATCCTGGTCTATAAGGCTCATCATCTCGAAGTGCCGCCAGGCTACCCAAACGGGCAGACAAGCTCTGATCCGACGGAACAGGCCTTTATTGACCAGGCTACATTAGTGAGTAACACTTCAGGGCAAACCGCTGCAATAGGTACTTCCGGTTACGAACGCGGTCCGTATATGGAGCGGATTCCAATTAATCCATTGAATAAGCTGCGAACGATTCAGATGCTCGGCAATGGAGAGAGTTTTCCATCTGACGGTGACAACAGTCACGGCTGGATTTATAAGGCCTCGACTGGAGAAATTCACGCAGATTCACCGGGAACGGATGAAAACGGTAAAAAGTACTATGAGTATTGAAAACAGGCATCACAGCACAGGCAGGCATGGATTTACGCTTGCTGAAGCTATGATTGCAATGGTAATATTGGGAATGGCAGCAGCCGGAGTGCTGCTGCCTTTTTCAAGTGGTGCCTCTGTACAGGCCGAGGGTGCGCGAAGCACATTGGCTGCAACTCTGGCGAGCGATTTGATTGAGGAGATTGTTAATACTCAGTTTGATAAGATAATTGCAAGGTATAACTACACAGAGTCTCAGGGGCAGGTCAGAGATATCGATGGTAATATACTTACCGACCCTGCTTATAGCAATTTCAGCAGGACAGTTTCTTGTTTGTCTGTTGATATTCCTGTTTCACCGGGAGTATATTCGAATGGTATAGGATATATTCTTGTTACGGTTCAGGTAAATTACAGCGGCAGACCGATGGCAACTGTAAACCGGCTTATATGCGAGTAAGAAAAGTAAATGCGAAATTCATTATCAAAAAATGGTTTTACATTAGTCGAGCTGCTTGTAGCTTTGATTGTTACGAGTATTATACTAACAGCGGTTTCCACACTTGCCTTTGCTTTAAGCTCCGCCAATAAGGCAACAGGTCAGATGAGCCGCTCGCAGGCACAGGTTCGTTTGACAACACTAAGGATCCAGGAGATTATCAGGAACTGCAATCTTGTATGTTATGCAGGTAATAATGATATTGCAATATGGCTTTCCGATAATAATAACGATGGTAAAATAAATATTGGACGTAAAAATAAACGCCACTATTTGTTGAATGG
>CAYSHS010000245.1:3397-5385 GCA_964430845.1 uncultured Pirellulales bacterium
GTTTCCTTCCGAGAATAATTCCGTAATAGCCCTAAGCTCCATTGGGCCGGTTTCTACTAATTGGTGGTCTATATACAGCAGTGATATTGCTTATGTTCATTTATTGCAGGAATGCAGTAAGGTTTGTTTTAGTTTTGATGCACCATCGCCATACAGTAAGCTCGTAAATATTTCATTCGAGATGACGGAAAACGGTGTTGTTAAACAATACCAGATAAATGCCGCTCTTAGAAGCAGAAAAGGTAATCTTCTTGATGGAAGCGGCAGTATTGTAAGTGACGACGATTAATTTATGTACACAAGCGGAAATAAAAATTTTAGACCCGGCGCAGCACTACTTGTAGTGCTGTTTATCATTATGGTGATAACGGTTCTTTCATTGGGCTTCCTGTCACAAAGCGATGTTGAGCTGGCCTGCGGCAGAAATATGGTACTGCGGGAACGAATGGATTACCTGGCTGAGTCCGGTTTAGAGCAGGCAAAGGGACTTATTCTAAATCCACAGGATGTGGATGGTGTTTATTATACTGGAGCTTCGGGATTGCAATTAGACGATGGAAGTAACGATTATTATGATATTTCAGTTACTTCCGATCCGACGGATCACTGCAATTATATTATCGATTGTAATTCTTATGAATTGAAAAATTTAGAGAAAATCGGGCAAAGCAGATTAAGAGCACAACTAAGGCTCGACCCATGTATAGCGCTCTGGACAGGTGAAAGCACAGCATTCTCAAACTCAGTGACAATTCATGGTGATGTTTACTGTAATGGAACAATAATTAATAAAGGAACGATTGAGGGGGATGTTTTCGCTGATACTTTAACAGGTACAGGTACTAAATTGGGTCAAAAATATAACAAAAGCAAGTTATCACTCGATTGGCCTGAAATTACAGTAAATGGTTTCGATGATAAGCCTGGTGTATCATATCATTCAGGTAATTTTACGCTTTCTGAAGATATCAGCGTCATGCTGCTCGTCGAAGGCGACCTGACAATCCAATCGGATTCTAACCTTAAAATAATCGCCGCAAAGAATCAGCCTGCACTATATGTCACAGGCGACCTGATTATAGATAAAGGCTCTGATTTGAATATCGAGGGACTGGCTGTAGTCGGCAACAGGGTTTTTATAGACGGCAATGCGAACCTTAAAGTTCTCGGCGGCTTGTTTGCCAAAGGTGCGTTATTAGAGACTGTCTCTGATTCATCCGGTAGTAATGCCTATGCTGTTTTATATAATGGGACTGAAAGGACAACAGGACAATTTAATGGTGCGCTTAAGTTCGATGGTTCAAATGATAAACTCGAGAACTATACAGCGCCTGATTCCTTAAACGGGCTTTCGGAAATTACTTTGTCTCTGTGGGTAAATTCCGATGTCACGAATCAGGATCGTGACATTATGTTCACTCGCGAGCCGACCGGCAATGACGAGGAATTAGGTATCAGGTATGACCGCGACGGTGCCTCCGGCGGAGGCAGAAACGGGATAAAAGCATCAATTAAAACAACACCCGGCTATACACAAATCGAAAGCACTTCAAACGTACAAAAAACGAGCTGGCAGCATCTTGCCCTGACATGGAAAAATGATTCCAACGATTCGCATCTAAAATTGTATATCGACGGGGTGCTCAACACTCCGCGATATGACAGCGGCCCGGTTTATGGAACAGTAACAGGTATTCAGAAACTGATGCTCGGCTGCGGAACTAAAAACATGTATTGGGATGGCTTGATAGATGACGTTCGTATCTACAGCCGGGCGTTGAATGTGACGGAAATTAATGAGGTAAAAGAAGACACAGAAGTCTCCGGCCTTATATTGCATTGGGATTTTGACGAGAGCGCCGGCACAGTTAATATTATCGCCTCGCCCGTAAAAACGGCTGTAAACATCTTTTCGGACGATGGTGATATTGAAAAATGGGGCCAGGCCGCAGGGGCTTTTTATAGAAGTATCGAAAGAAAATAAGGGA
>CAYSHS010000246.1:0-5363 GCA_964430845.1 uncultured Pirellulales bacterium
CTTTATCCAACAACGACTCTGTTTTTTCGTTTAATGTTAGGACACAATTTCTGCTCGGTCTCTGTGAGTAATCAAAAAAGCATATGAGTAACCTGTTATTTTTAAACACATCTGGCTCAAGATCGACGCCAAATTCCGCTATACTCGGCAGGGTCTTGCCTATAAGTGCAGGCGGCTTCAAGGTTGAAAGATTTACTTCATAGCCATAACTATCAAAAACTTTTCCATCCTTCCATGTATATTCAGCATTGGAAGCATTTATAATATCAACTGGTGCGCCATTTTCAACAAAGCGATTCGGGTTAAATGACTTCAAAGATTCGTGGTCAGGATTGATTAAATATTCTGTTATTTTATGATGATGTTCTTCCGAGTAATATTCACCACTATCATATTTGTGGCTCATGTTATAATCACATTCAATTGGTACCCAAACACCATCTATTTCTTTAAAGATAACATTTTTCAAATCCAACTGACTGCTATCACCGGCTGAATTTCTTCTTATCTTTGCCTGAATGATATTATAGTCATGTTCAGGATCAATCCAGATAGTAAATTTGCTTCTTTTATCTTTTGCGTCTATTACATAACAATTTGAGCCATTGATTTTCTCTTTTTTAGAACGAACTGATATAGTATCTGCTTTCTTTAGTTCTTTATCAATAGTCACATCACTTCCATCAAAGAATCCCCTGATAGGTCCGCCTGCCTTTCCATTACATGTTATCCCCGTTTGTAAATTTCTTAGAGTTGATTCTGCCAAGTCCTCTTTACGTGTTATTATGACTTTGGGTTTAGTAACTATAGGATGACTCGTAGTTTGGAATTTTATTTCTCCATTCCATAGATCAATATTATATGATACGTCATTTTCTGTAATTCTTCCTCCTGGTGCATGGGGATTATCTCCCCAGTGTTTTTCGCGGGAATAATATTTTTTACTATCGCTGCGAAGCTCAATTTTATAAATAAGTTTATATATTCCCTTTGTAAAACCATAACTTGGCATTGACATATTCGCTTCTGATGTATCTTCAGCTCTGGATAGATAAGATGTTTTATATTTTGCTACAGCTTTAGTGTACTTGTCGAGCAAACTTTCAACTGTTTCAATAGAAGCTGGTGTTTTTGCTGATTCCACAACTTCAGTCGGCTTGACTGATTCAGTTGGCTGAGCAGATTCCGGAGATTGGACAGGTTTGTTAGGCTCTTCCTTTTTAGTCATTTCCTGGCGAACCAAATCCCACGTACTTGACGGATTGTCTGTGACAGACTGCCCAGCCGCCAAAGAAGAAACTATAAAAAGCAATTCTATACAACATGAAGATATAATTATTTTTTTACTGTTTCGCATTTCTGTCTCCCTGATTTCTAAACACTTTAAAGTTATTTATTATTCTCAATCCAATTCGGATAACGGTATCATCGATTTCAATAAGTCTGCGATTTTCTCGTGAGTTTCCTTACTCTGGCGGATTGTGAGATTTTTGGTCTGCCTGGAGGTATAAGCTATAATAGTTCCGCCTGCTTTTTTATTGTTATCGTACCAGCTTTTTGGCTCTATGTCTTTTTTGATTCGAGCAATAATATTATTAATATCATCGTCTGTTTTAGCTAAATCAGAGATGTTATAGATACGGGCAACCACCCCGACCTGGCTGCCTGTTACTATGTTTGAAATCGTTTGTGACAAGTCGTCAAGGAAGGAACTATCCCTATATGCAACTCTCGCTAATCCTGTTTCTTCGGGCACCTCTATTTGCTGAACATCAGTTGGTTCTGCAGGTTTTGTGTAATATCTGTAAAGCACAATTGAGCCGACTGTGATTGTAGTTACTATCGCAAGAGATATGATTTTAGTTTTGAGAGCACCGGCTGTCAGGCTCGAACTGATTTTGGCTCCCGTTGCAGCCGCAGCGGCGTGTCCGCCTGCTATCGCGATTTTGCCAAGTTCCTTCATCACTATAGCCGGAGCGGCTTTAACAATGTTTTCAGTTAGCATTGCCGTAAGCATAGCAGCCGGAATGACAATACCTCTGGTCTTTAACTTATGTCGCAGCAATCCAACGCCTGATTCTAACCTTCGAGAAACCGTTGGCTGGGATATTTTGCACTTTTTTGCTACTTCGGTAGTTGTTAAGCCCTCGAAAAATCTTAAAATCAGAACTTCCCGCATCTGGTCGTCAAGATTGTCGAGTTCCTTGTCAATATAAACAGATATTTCATGCCAGGGAACATATTCACCAGCAGAGTGCATTTTTTCAGAATTGGCCGCATATTCTATCTCGCTTTGCTTACGAAGTGAATCCCGGCGAATCAGGTCGATTGCCTTGTTGGTCGCTACCCGGTGCAGCCAGTTGGGCAGAGAGCCTCTGATACCGGCTACATCGCGAACCAACTGAACAAAGGTATCCTGTACAGCATCAGCGGCCTTATCTGAATCCTTGAGTATTCGCAGGCAAACGCCATAGACCAGGGGCGCATGAAGCTTGACGATTTCGGCAAATGCCTCAGCGTCGCCGGTAGAGGCAAACCGCTTTAACAATATTGCTTCATTAATCGCCATTTATATTTCTCCATAACGCTATTATACTCATTACTTTTACTCTTTATAAATATAAGGCGTGCGGGGAGCAATAATTATTCAAAAAAGTTGAAATTTTTTTAGGCAATTGAGCAATCGATACGTAATTCATAAATAAAGCGAAAATAGATTCCCGCCTTCGCGGGAATGACAAGAGTGGTGTATATGAAAAAACCGTACAAAAAAAACGCCAATCTACCTGAAGCAGACTGGCGGACCAAAAAAATTCCAAAACAGCATTATTATTCTGTCTGCTGGTTTTTTTGAATTTTTGCCCAGGCGTCACGAAGACCTACTGTGCGGTTGAATATTAGTTTTTCTTTAGAGCTATCCGGATCAAGACAGAAATATCCAAGTCTCTCGAATTGGTAGCGGTCTAAAGGCTTTGCGCCAAGTAAATAGGGTTCGACCCAGCATGAAGGCAGAATCTCAAGTGAGTTCGGATTGAGATTGTCAGTAAAGCTCTGGCCTTCTTCTACTTCGTCAGGATTTTCCTTCGTAAACAGATGGTCATAAAGTCTGACTTCCGCTTCGATTGCTTTAGCGGCTGAGACCCAATGTAAAGTTGATTTTACTTTGCGTCCGTCGGGAGCGTCACCACCTCGCGTCGCAGGGTCGTAAGTGCAGTGTAATTCAATAATATTGCCTTCGCTATTTTTTACAACTTCATTACATGTAATGAAATAGGCGTATCGCAGGCGAACTTCTTTGCCCGGAGAAAGGCGGAAGAATTTTTTCGGAGGCTCTTCCATAAAATCTTCCTGCTCGATGTAAAGCTCACGAGAGAACGGGACTTTTCGAGAGCCGGCGTTCGGGTCTTCCGGATTATTTACGGCGTCAAGCTCCTCGACCTGGCCTTCGGGATAATTATCTATAACTACCTTGAGCGGATTAAGAACTGCCATTACACGGGCGGAAGTTTTATTCAAATCTTCCCTGAGACAATGTTCAAGCAAAGCGAAATCCACTGTGCTGTTGAATTTGTTCACGCCAATTAGCCTGCAGAATTCCCTGATAGAAGATGGCGAATAGCCTCTTCTTCGCAGGCCGCTTATTGTAGGCATTCTCGGGTCGTCCCAGCCTGAGACGAGTTTGTCCTGTACCAATTGCAGGAGTTTTCGCTTGCTCATTACAGTATAGGTGAGATTGAGTCTTGCGAACTCAATTTGCTGTGGATGATACGCTCCGACTTCATCAAGGAACCAGTCATACAGCGGCCTGTGATTCTCAAATTCGAGCGTGCAGATAGAATGTGTTACTCTTTCGATTGAATCTTCGAATCCATGCGCCCAGTCATACATCGGGTATATGCACCATTTGTCACCCGAACGATGATGCGATGAATGTAAAATTCGATACATTACCGGGTCACGCATATTCAGGTTGGGATGCGCCATATCAATTTTCGCTCGCAATGTTCGCGAGCCATCGGGAAACTCGCCTGCTTTCATTCTCTCGAACAGTTCGAGATTTTCTTCGATAGAGCGATTTCTATATGGGCTATCCTTTCCCGGTTGTGTTAGTGTGCCGCGATATTGTCTTGTTTGCTCCGCGTTCAAATCACACATATACGCTTTGCCTTTTTTAATTAGCTGAATTGCGTACTCATACATCTGGTCGAAATAATCCGAGCCGTAATATAAATGCTCGCCCCAGTCCCATCCGAGCCAGCGGACATCTTCGATGATTGAGTTTACATACTCCTGCTCTTCCTTTTCGGGATTCGTATCATCGAATCGCAGATGACATCGGCCGCCAAACTGGGCCGCGATACCGAAATTCAGGCAGATACTTTTGGCATGACCGATATGAAGATACCCGTTAGGCTCAGGTGGAAAGCGTGTTACTACGCGCCCATCCCATTTATTACTTTCGATATCCTCAGCAACGATAGTTCTGATGAAATCAAGTTTTATATCCTCATATTCTTGTCTTTCGTTGTTTTCCATCGATTATTCGTCTTTCAAATTCCAAATCCAACCTTCTATTATTTTATGAAGCCACCAGCGAAACTGCTTTTTTACTTCCAGAAGAAATGATATTGACAAATTTTCAAATTATCAATTAAAATTATAATTAATCCAGATAATTGGAGGTGGATGGCGAATACCATCGGGGCCCTTACGGGTCTTTTTATTGGCTTATTAAATTGTGATGATAATAAGATGCTGAAAGCAATAAGAACCTAAAGTTCCTTTAGGAGAAATCTTTCAGAGGTCTGAAACATACGAAGGCAAGCAGCATAAGGGCAATGCCGGAGAAAAAAAGTGTCATTCTTTTATGCGGCTCACTGCACCTGCCCAGCCAGGCTGGCATTGCAGGCTCAATATCTTCGTCATTAGAGTCTTCCAGGGCTTTTTTAGCAGCAGCTAACTGCCTTGCAGCAGCCTTCGGATAAATCGCGTTTGGGTCCTTATACTGACTTCCGCTTGCGGCAGGAGCAATGCGCTTATAAATATTTGGGTCTTCTTCCAGCTTTTGCAGTATCGAGTCATACGCTTCATTAAGCGAATTGAGATTTTCTATGGATTGCCGGGCCGATTCAGTAAGCTGCACATTACTGTAATACTTGACCAGGTCCTCGCAAAGGACCGACAAACCCATCGCACCGGCGCCTATACTGAAAAACAAGGCAAAAAAAGTTATCCTAATTATGTCCGATTTATTCATATTGTCATACTACATACGAGATATCATATAGTCAAGTTAGGGAATCAAAGCCCTATCTTAACATCGGGTAAGTATGTCTGATAAGATTATTCATATATTTTTCTTT
>CAYSHS010000247.1:0-5362 GCA_964430845.1 uncultured Pirellulales bacterium
ACTATCAGTTACAGTTTTAATATTTCCTGGATTTGCTGTAATATTAACTCCCTGCATCGGATGATCTTTATCGAACTGAATAGTATCAGAGATAGTGAGCATCTGAACTTTAGCCGTATAATTCTGGTTTGTCTGGTCTCTTGTGACAGCAGAATAGTGCCTGAAGTTTGGATTGAACGTATAGCTTTTTGCTTCCGGTACAATTCTACCCTTCCAGCCGTAATCTACGGTAAATGAATATTTACCATTATTATCCGTCACAGATGAATCAAGATTATCAGATGTTATAACCAAACCTTCGAGCGGCTTACCTGTATCTGTTAGTATCGTTCCGGAAACCTTAAATTTCTGCTGCCCTATCCGGTTCTTATAATTATCCAGAAGAGTCGAAATTACTACATAATAACCATCCATCCTTTTTGCGGTATATGTCGTTGCGGCAAGAATTATTTCAAGCGCTTTGCTTAATGGAACTTTATCAAGTTTGCAGTTTACAAGCCCCGTTATCGTGTCTTCATATATAATATTAATCCCTGTTTCTGATGCAATGGTATCAAATGCGATTAGAATATCTTCGTTAACAAATGCAAATGAAACAAGCGGATCTTTGTTATCGTTTTCTTTTTCAGACCCGGATAATTTTGTAGCTTTATAATCCTGCGAATACCTGGTAGTGTCTACATTATTATAAATCACAAAAGCCGGTTCGAATTTGTAACCTTCTCGATATGGCCGAATAGTTCCCGACCAGCCGGTTTGAACATTAATGCTGTATATACCGGAACTATTTGTATATACATCACCCGGTAAGCCGTTCATTTTTACGCCTGGTATTCCAATATTTCCTGTAATTTCACATTGTCCACCATTGGATACATTTTCGGTAACAATATAATAACCATCCCTTTTCTTAGCGGTATATGGAGATGCCGCAAGGACCATTTCAAGTGCTTTATTCAGAGGCATTTTATCTATCGTACAACTTATCACTCCCGTAACATTATCCGAATATATAATGTTAACTTTTGAATCCGCCGCAAGAATATCAAGTACAAAAAGCAAATCCTCATTAATAAATTTTTCCGTTACAAGCGGATCAACAAAATCATTTTTTGTTTCCTGATTTGAACCATCCGCGGATATATATGCCAAAAAATCCTGATTCTTTTTATCAGATGTGACGTTAGTTAATACCATCGCTTCCGGCTTGAAATTATAACCTTCTTTAACAGGTTTGACCGTACCAGTAAAACCATATTCCACTTTAACCAAATAAAAACCATTTCTATCAGTAACTACCCTTCCGGGCAAACCCAGCACTTCTACTCCTTCTATTCCTGTCGAACCTGAAATAATAAATGACTCTGGACTTGCCATGTAATTATCACTTGTATAATCAGAATTTATTCCAGAATAAACTCTATCAGAAGGCTCAAAAGTAAAACCTTCTTTATAGGGACTAACTTTTCCAGCCCAGCCATATAGAACAGTAACACTATATTTACCACTTGAATCAGTAATAACATTGCCCGGCAGACCACGCATTACAACCCCTTTAAGTCCCACAGAACCGGAAATTGTATAAGTATTTCCACGATACTTATAATCATGGTTGATTTCATCTTGAGTAATTTTATTATAAGTTATACTTGAAGGCTCGAATGAAACTCCCTCTTTCTTAGGAGTAACCGTACCGCTCCAGCCGTACTCAACCTTTGCACTATAAAAACCATTCTCGTCGGTAACGACTTTCCCGGGCAAACCTGACATTTCAACGCCTACTAAGTTTTCAATTTTTCCGGAAATAGTAAACCTTGCTACATTTGTATTAACATCCGCAGCGGGTAAACTGCTTACAATAAAAAGTAATATAGCAAACATTAAAGCTATTTGTTTATTCGATACTATGCAGCATTTGGTTAAACTTGAGAAAGATTTCATTACTGTCCCTTTCATTTATGTCTTTTCATCACGAAATATTGTCTTTTACCTGAATTGTAGAGTGGGATTCTATCCCACCGTTCACATTTCAATTTTGCTCATATCTATGCAATTCATTCGTCCTCGCGGCAAGAGCAACCAGCGAGTTTCCGACCCTGGTATTATCCGCTTTCCTGTCGCTTTCAATTTTCTTGAACGCCGCGGCAACCCATTGCCTGTCTTTTTCGCGTGCGGCTTCGACCAGACCTATAATATTATTCATTCTCTGATCCATCAAAGTACTCGATGCCGATAATGTTTTTTCGGCAAATTCGGCACACTTCTTATCAATCATCGACTGAATTTCCGCAACATTTATTTCCGGCTGTTTCGGTACCGCAAGCCTGCCGGCGATAAAACCAATACCAATCAAAATTACAGCCGCCGTCATATACCTGATTGCCCTGCCGCAAAATACAACACGCAATATCCTTACCGCAATTGCTTCGCGTCGTTTTTCCGTTTGTACAAGCGAATTCCTGACTTTATCAAGAGCGTTCTGAGTCGCCTGATTCTGCGGCTCGATTCGCGAGAGCGTTTTCATTAAAAAGCGTATCTGGTTTTCTTTTTCGTTAGTCATATCATGTCTCCTTAGGTGATACTTGTTTATGATTCGTTCCCATTATCCGGCGAAGGCGGGTCAATGCCTTCGAGCATAACGCCCTTACCTGGTGAGTCGTTTTACCGGTTTGTTCCGAAATATCTTCATACGATTGCTGTTGAATGTATCTCATAACAATCGTCTGCCTTTCATTTTCATTCAACTTTTCCATAGCATTGAGCATCTCTTCCAGCTCTTCTGTTTTTATTATTTTGCTCACAGGTGAACCGTCATATGACACTACTTCATAGTTAAAATCCTGAGAACCGACTTTTTGTCTGAATTTCCGCCGCCAGTCAAAAGCAAGATTTATAGCGGCCTTACGGGCATATGCCTGGCGGCAATTGCTTTTCTCGAATCCACGAGAATTACTGAGTTTCAGGAACAATTCCTGCATAAGTTCCTCGGCCACGTCTTCGCGCAGAGTCAGCCTGGTCAGAAGTGTAAAAAGAGCCGCTCCCGATTTATCCAGCAATTCCAAAAGCTCTATATGTGGGTCTGGCAAATAATCTCCCAAGTTCCGCAAAGCAGCATTTTTAAGCTATTTTCCAATAAAATTCGCCGATTTGCTGCTTGACACGAGCAAAATGTTAATTTCCAAAGAATCTATTATTATAGACGAAACATCCTACCGTTGCGCAACGTCTTTTTTCCAGAATTTTTCCAGCGCATAAAAAAAGACCGGACTAAACCCGGCCTTTTGGTTTTCAAGTTGCGTCCTTAATTAGCGGGGAATCACATTAGTCGCACATGGGCCTTTTTTGCCCTGTCCGACTTCAAACTCGACTTTTTGGCCTTCATCGAGTGATGCATAACCGCCGGATTTAATCTCAGAATGGTGGACAAACAAATCTTCGCCACCATCGTCCTGATTAATAAAACCAAATCCCTTGCTCGAATTAAACCATTTTACTGTACCTGTACTCACTTGTACTTCTCCCTGGCCTTATATGTTGGCCAAATTAATATTTCTCTCATTTTTCTGTTTTTATGGGGAAACTCCTGAGAGATGAAAGAATGTCCTCCATTTAACGAATATAATATAACAAAAAAAATGATTTTGTCCAATAAAAAATTTAAAAACACTGATATTTTCCATATCATCAGGTTGATAGTTTATGATGATAAGTCTTTAGTTTTTGCTCCTGCATTACTTTGTCGTTATGTAACCGGCAATAAACCTCATGGTTATAAATACTTAAAATACATTTACAGCCTGGAAACGCACATTTTCTGCCCTCAGATGAAGTTTTTAACGACTTTTTCATTCTTACTCCTTTAAGTAAAAAAAGCCTCAAAGGTTAGTTATCTTCCTTTGAGGCTCAAAGATTTTCTAATCTTATACATTCTCTTAATTTTTTGATTATTATGATACAACCTGCAAGGATTTTGTCAATATTTTTATTATTTTACAAGAATTTATGGAAAATGTAAGCTTTTTCCTTATTGACTCTGATAAATTTAGTGTATTATAATATTCTTGAACGCCGACAATATCAATATAGATAGTTGGTTATTTTTTGTTAAATGCCTGATTAAGGAATTTAGGCCGGTTTTAGCGAATTTGAAAAAGCAGTCAGATGCGAAGCATTAACCATTTTGATATCAGACTTGGATCCATTAAATTTTTTCCAAGTCTTAATCAGACAGTTTTAGCTACTCCGAGAGCATCGTTCTAATCTCCTGTTGATTTAATTATATCGCCTCAAGCCCCCCTTTAGACCCGTTTTATTTTGGGTAGATATTTTACAGGAGCAGCATCATGAAAATACTTCTTGTCAATCCGGACATCCCGCTTACTTTCTGGAGTTTTAAGAAAGCATTGAAATTCATATCAAGAAAAGCCGTAGTTCCACCTTTGGGATTACTTACTGTAGCAGCGATTTTACCGAAGGAATGGGAAACAAAGCTGGTTGATATGACCACATCAAAACTGCATGATCGTGATATAAAGTGGGCCGATTATGTATTCGTTACAGCTATGTTCATCCAGAAAAATTCCGTGGACCAGGTAATAGAACGTTGTCATAAACTTGGGAAAAAAGTTGTTGCCGGCGGTCCGCTTTTTACAAGTATTCCTGAACGGTATCCGGATGTAGAGCATCTGGTACTGAAAGAAGCTGAAATTACTTTGCCGCTGTTTGTAAAGGATATCCAGAACGGCTACGCAAGAAAAATATATAATACTCACAAAAAAGCTGATTTAAATCAAACACCGATTCCATTATGGAATTTGATAAAGATGAAGAAATACGCGATGATGTCCGTTCAGTATTCGAGAGGATGCCCTTTCAATTGCGATTTCTGTGACGTGACAACTTTATTCGGGCATAAAATCCGTACAAAAACTACAGAGCAGGTATTGCAGGAACTGGAAAACATATACGCTCACGGCTGGAGAAACGAAGTGTTTTTTGTTGATGACAATTTTATTGGAAACAAAAAACGACTTAAAACAGAATTACTCCCCGCCGTTATAGAATGGATGAAAGCAAAACAGTACCCATTTGCTTTCAATACCCAGGCGTCCATAAATCTCGCGGATGATGAGGAGCTAATGAACATGATGGTACAGGCAGGTTTCGATTGTGTTTTCATCGGGATTGAAAGCCCAAGCGAGGAAAGTCTTAGCGAATGCAATAAAGTTCAGAACAAGGGACGTGACTTAGTTGAATGTGTCAAAAAAATCCAGCGATTCGGTATGCAGGTGCAGGCCGGATTTATTCTTGGTTTCGATAGTGACAAAGAATCAGTATTCGACAATCTTATTAATTTCATCCA